>CADCQH010000210.1 GCA_902803605.1 uncultured Bacteroidales bacterium
CTCTTCAGGAGTCAATGCCACCACATATTTTTCCTCCTCATCTTCTGCTGTCGGCAGGAAGTAAGCAGGAATGCGATGTCCCCACCAAAGCTGGCGGCTGATGCACCAGTCCTGAATGTTCTCCATCCAGTTGCGGTAGGTGTTGACATATTTGGTGGGATAGAACTTAATCTTGCCTTCCAACACAGGTGGCAGAGCGATGTCAGCAAAATGCTTCATCGACAGGAACCACTGCTTGCAGAGACGAGGCTCCACAGCCGTTTCCTGATTACGCTCTGAATAGCCTACCTTATTGTCATAATCCTCAATCTTCTCCATCAAGCCCGCCTCTTTGAGGTCGATGGCAATCTGCTTGCGCACATCCATGCGGTCCATACCCACATAGAGCCCTGCATCCTCTGAGAGTGTTCCATCAGGGTTGAAGATGTCGATGGTTTCGAGATTGTGCGCCTTACCCAAAGCGTAGTCGTTCACATCGTGGGCAGGAGTGACCTTCAGACAGCCCGTACCAAATTCGATGTCCACATATCGGTCCTCAATCACAGGAATGACACGGTTCACCAAAGGCACGATCACCTTGTGACCACGCAACCACTGGTTCTTGGGGTCTTTAGGATTGATACACATGGCTGTATCGCCCATGATGGTCTCAGGGCGTGTGGTAGCCACCACAGCGTAGTAGCCCTTCGCATCCTTATGAATGACATTGCCCTCCTTCTCCAAGGCATCGATAGAAACCTTGCTACCCACAGACGTGAGATTCTCCGGGTCTGCCACATAATACTTCAAGTGGAACAAGTGACTCTTCTCATCTCGATAAATCACCTCCTCCGTCGAGAGCACCGTCTGTGCCTTGGGATCCCAGTTCACCATACGGAGACCACGATAGATGAGTCCCTTCTTGTAGAGGTCAACGAACACCTTCAGCACACTCTCGCTACGTTTCTCATCCATCGTGAAAGCCGTTCTGTCCCAGTCGCATGAAGCGCCAAGATGACGCAACTGCTTCAAAATGATGCCTCCGTGTTCGTCTGTCCACGCCCAAGCATGCTTCAAGAACTCCTCACGAGTAAGGTCACGCTTCTTGATGCCCTGCTCTGCCAGACGGTTCACCACCTTTGCCTCAGTAGCAATTGATGCATGGTCTGTGCCAGGCACCCAACAAGCGTTCTTGCCGTCGATGCGTGCCTTGCGAATCAAGATGTCCTGAATCGTGTTGTTAAGCATGTGTCCCATGTGGAGCACACCCGTCACGTTAGGTGGCGGAATCACTATCGTATAAGGTTCACGACCATCAGGCTTACTGGCAAATAACTTATGGTCAAGCCAGTATTGATACCATTTACCCTCCACCTCGGAAGGGCTATAATTTTTTGCTAATTCCATTGGTTTGTGAATTTTTGACTGCAAAGGTACGAAAAATTCGGTTAAGCAAGTGAACAGGAAGCATATTTTCTTGTCCCTTCGTAAGAATTTTAGCAATAAGTGAGCACAATGCCCTACACTTCCTCAACCCACTCTTTCAACTTTGCTTTCAAGACCGACCAAAACGAACCCATTTTATTCGGACGTTCATCTTGGCACTCCTCGTCCTCCTCTGCCATATCCTGTACTTCCACATCTTCATCAGTCAACACCTCCTCATCCTGCACGGGGTCTTTCTGGGGTTCCCCACCCTCCTTCTGACCGTTCTCTTTCGTCGTCTTTACAGGCTGTACCACAAGAGGAGCAGCATAGTATTTTTCACGCAGATTCTGCAACAGGCGCTTCTCATCCGACAAATCCTCCTCGCCCAATGGCTTGTTTGCCTGATCAAATCCAGTCGCCACAATCGCCACCTTTATTTCATCCTCCAGTTCATCGTCCTGATAATGTCCCCAAAGCACCTCAACATTCTCGTCGAAGCCTTCCATGAAAGCATTGATTTCGCGCAGTTCCGACATCTTTGCCGGATTCTTCTTACCACTATATACAATATAGAGCAACCGCTTTATCTTCTGCTTGTCCATATTGGCTATCAGGGGTGAGTTCACAGCCTCCGACATCGCCTTCAGAATGCGCTGTTCGCCACTCGCCTTAGCCACAGACACAATCGCAGCCCCACCATCTTTCATCACCGTCTTCACATCCTCAAAGTCGCGATTCACCTTACCTCTCACCGTGATAATCTCAGCAATCGTCTTCGTGGCAATCGTCAACACCTCATCCGCCTTCAGCATTCCCTCGTCCCAATCCATCTCCACATAACGTTCATCCTCCAACAGTTTCTCATTGTTAATGACAATCAGCGAATCCACACACTTCCTCATCGCCTCCAATCCCTTCAGGGCTATATTGATGCGCTTGGGTCTCTCCATCAGAAAGGGCAGCGTCACCACACCCACCGTCAGAATACCCATTTCCTTAGCCACACGAGCAATCACTGGCGCTGCACCCGTTCCAGTACCGCCACCCAATCCTGCCGTCACAAACACCATCTTCGTATCCCCGTCCAGCATCGCCTTGATGTCGTCCAAATTCTCCTCCGCCTTTTTCCGTCCCACCTCAGGGTCACCCCCTGCACCAAGACCATCACCCAACTGAATCTTGTTAGGCACTTTATTAGGCACCAGCACTTGACTGTCCGTGTTGACCACCACGAAAGAGACGTTCTTCACACCCACTTCCCACATGTGCTGCACAGCATTGCCACCGCCGCCGCCAACACCAATCACTTTGATAATTCTCTCCGACTTGTCCTTAATAGGGAACTTGAAAGGAGGCAACTCCTCCACCTTAGGCGAGCCAATCCGCCCATCAGTACAGTCCATACCATTCTGGCCCTGCACCTTACCGGCATTTTCTTTCATCATCAATTCTCAGATATTAAAATGTTAAACAAGAAATTGCGCCAACCCTCTCCGGTTGGCTTCTCACTCTATCATATATTCTCGGGCACAAAGTTACAAAAAAGAGAGAATACAACAAAAAGAAAAACACATTTTATCGCTAAAGTTGCAATTATTTTTCCACTCCACCTATTCTCACCTCCAATATTGTAGACAACACAAGAAAAATGCTGCATCTCTACAGATAAGAGAACACATTACGAGAAAAGGTGGGTTTCATTACGACTAACTGGTAGTTTCATTACGAGAAACTATCTCGTTCCTCTATCCTTTCATTTTGTCACGATGTTCCACCTTTCCCCGACATTTTGACACCGCTTCAAACCCCATGGCCATCCCTTCAAAGATACACCTTAAAAATTACCCAGTTGGAAAAAACTTTTTTCCCAGTTAGGAAAATTATTTTTTCCAGTTAGGCTTCGTTTTTTTGCTAACTAGGCACATCTTAAGGCAATCTTTCCACGTGTCAGTCACTTGAACAAAAAGCAAGCAAAATGTCACATGTGTCCATGAGTGTATCCCGTTCCTGATGTCATCTATGCAACAAGAAAAATACTGTTATTAGTCAATGAAACATAAATTCAACACTTAAAGTATTTTTTTTTAGAGAAATTTTGTACCTTTGCGGTCGATAATATTTTTATCATTCCGGCCATCAACCATACTTTATATATATAATCAATGGAAAATGCAGTAGTACACCAGATTAGGAAAAGGATTACTCGCAGTAAGTTCCGTGAGATGGTGAAAGATTTTGCCAAACGAGATAAGGCAAAAGGCATACCGACAAGTGCCACGGCTCTGTTTAGAACAATAGAGGTTCCCAAAGTGTAAAATTGAGTCGAAAAGGTAAAAAAACTCATTTTCCCAAATTCTCTGCCACGATTTGGCGTAGCCTTCGTATACTTTTGCAAAAAAAATACCAGAACTATGATTAATAATGATAAAGGACCGACCTTGATTGCCAAGTATGTATGGGTGATAGACACCATCTATCGCGCAGGTAAGATTTCGTTCAAGGAACTGAACAGAAGGTGGGTTCACGATAAAGAGATCAGTCAAGGTGTGGAACTTGCCAAACGCACCTTCGACAATTGGCGCTATGCCATTAGTGATTTGTTCAAACTCGATATTGGGAATGAGAGTCGTGGTGAATACTGCTATTATATTGAGAACGAACGGGACATCTTCAATAATGGGCTTACCTCATGGCTGATCAATACCATCAGTGTGAGTAATGTCTTGACTAAGAGCGAGAGCATCAAAGACCGCATTCTTTTGGAATATGTTCCTTCTGGGCAGGAATATCTGCAACCCATCATTGAGGCGATGAAGGACAACAAGGTGCTCAACATGACCTATCACAGTTACAACAGGGATGAGGAGTACAACTTTGATGTACATCCTTATTGCGTGAAACTTTTCCGTCAGCGCTGGTATATGGTGGCACTTAGCGAATATGCCTACAACCATCAGCAAGGGCCGTGGATCTATGCGCTCGACCGCATTCAGGATTTGCAAGAAACGGAAGAGTCTTTCGAAATGCCGAAAGATTGGGATGCCGAGGAGTATTTCAAGGGTTGTTTTGGCATCATTGCAGACCACCGCATGGAAATACAAACCGTGAAGTTGAAGGTGTCGGCAGGTCAAGCCAACTACATCCGTGACCTTGCCTTGCACGAGTCACAGAAAGAACGGGAACGTAACGAGGAATACAGCATCTTCACCTATCGTCTTCGCCCCACTTTTGATTTTCAGCAGGAACTGCTCTGGAATGGTGAGGACATGGAGGTACTCGAACCCGAATGGCTCCGCAAGGAGATGGCAGGAAAGATACAACGGATGTGGAAAAAATACTCCAATGATGTTGAATTGTAAAATGTGAAATGTATATGAAAGATTTGAGTAAGCGAGAGCAGAGTGGTGCTTGTATCAACTCTGCCGAGCGAGAAAATCTTCGAGCAAAGCTCAACGATTTTGCAGCAATAGATTTTGAAACGGCTAATAATGAGCGTTCTTCGGTTTGTTCCGTTGGAATAGTCATTGTCCGAAATGGAGAGATAGTAGATAATTTC
>CADCQH010000211.1 GCA_902803605.1 uncultured Bacteroidales bacterium
GGTAAGAACGCCTGAAATGCCGAGTGCCTGTTCTATTTGCTTGTGATGGTTCAGACACAGTTGCTCAAAAGCCAATCCTGCCCAGGTATCGTGCTGACGGGTTCCTATCTGATATTGCCAGAAAGGCTTGTCTATACCTCCATGCTTCTTGATAAACTTATAGTAGAAGAGAGAGAACGGATCTGTCAGTTGGTAGATGCCCATCTTTGACTTGTTTCTATAACCATGATAGTAGCGAATGAAGTCACAGTTGACAAGGTCTTGCAAGATTGTGGTGAATTCACCACCGCTTTCCATCTTCGTAGCCTTTATCAATTCATCCCTTGTCAGTCCCTTGTTTTTTGAACTCAAAGCAGAGATTACTTTAATATAGTTCTCTGATTTGTCAAACAAAGAGGCATACAGGGCATTGAACTCGTCATCGAGCCGACCTTTTTCCATGAAGAACATCTCGTCCACATTCTGCGACAAGCTGGCTCCGCGCCGGATGTTCTTCAGATAGAAAGGTATTCCCCCCATTATCATATAGCACTCAGCTATCTCCTTGTCCTCCATCAATATTCCACGGCTGTTAAGGTACTGTTTGCACTCAGCCAAGGTAAACGGACGAATGTATAGTTTCTGTGTCACCCTATTATGAAGTCCTCCTCTGTTCTTCAGAATCTTCTTCGTCATCCATGAAGCAGCGGAACCGCACACAATCAGAACGATGTTATTCTGTGTAACGGCCCAGTCGTTCCAGAAGTGTTCCAAGGCAGAGACAAGATTGCTTCCTCTGGAGTCCATCCAAGGTAACTCGTCGATGAATATGACACGCTTCCCATCTGTTTGCGCTGCCTCCAATAAATCGCGCAGTTTGTCAAAGGCCTCATACCACGTACGAGGCTTTGTGTATTTTTTGCCATAGGCATACCTGTTGAGCGATGTCGTAAAGTTTGCCAGTTGTTCGCGCTTGCATTTCTTTGCGAGACCAGTCAATTTGAAGGCGTACCTATCATCAAAGTAGGTGTTGACAAGGAATGTCTTGCCCACTCGCCTTCGGCCATATACGACAACGAACTCCGCTTCCTTGGATGAAACGATTGCATCCAAATGTCCAATTTCGGCTTCACGCCCAATCAAGATGTCTTTTACTTGCTCCATGTCAAATGTCTTTTGGATGGTGCAAAGGTAATAATAATTCTTGGATTAGTAAAGATAAAATGCAAACTTTCCCGCCAAAAGTCTATTTAATACACTTGATTTGGGTATAAAGTTTGTAAAATACTCCAAAAGTGTTATCAGGGAGGATAGCAAACATAGCATTGAAAGACGAGCCAGTTTTTGGGGGCGAAGATGGGCACAAGGGTTAGGGAGAAGAAAAGAAGGTGGACACCCTCAATGAGTGCCCACCTTCCTTTGTTTTGTGTATAGACTCGGTGCCCACACTTCAAAGAGCATCATAATCATCATCGACAACTTTGTCTGGATTATATTGCATTTGGAAGGATTTGGAGGCATTCAACAGCCTCGTGTGCATGACTACGCGCTGCACTTGCAATTCAGGTTTTTGATACGTACGTTTCATATTTATTGGTTTGTTAGGTACAAGTTAATGATACATACAGCATCGGCAATATCGATGACACCGTCATTGTTGGCGTCAGCCAGCCCGACATTTACGGTGCTGTAGTTTCCCGTCAGATAGACATTGATGACAGCCACTGCATCAGCCACATCAATGGAACCGTCTTCGTTCACATCTCCTTTAGCATGAGTCTGCACGTCTGTCTGTCCTTCTGCCATTTGAGGGTCTGCTGGAAGTGCCGGCGTGAAAGGAAGCTGTCGGAAATGTGCCACCAAAGTCTCATCATGATAGCCCATCAGGTGATTGAAGGCCTGAACATCCGTCAGTTTCGTACCGTTCAGCCACCACCCCGTGAACTCATACTGCTGGTCAACGCCAGTCACATTCACGTTGACATACTGTTCACTCTCCACCCACGCACCACTGGTACGATTGAAGGTGCACACTCCCTCTGGTTCTGATGCCAGATAGAGGCGGCTCTTCACATCCATAACAGGCTCGCTGGGGTCATTGGGCACAAAAGTATAGACTGCCACGAAGTTCATTTTCCCAGCCACCGTCGTGTAGCTGAAACTGGTAGCGGTCGCCTCATAGGGTTCTCCGTTCAGTTCCCAGTGATTGAACGTGTAGCCAGCCTTGGGTGATGTGCTTATTGTCACATTACTCCCAGGTGCATAACTGCCATTACCGCTCGTGTATGCTCCGCCTGAAGGGTCGCATGTCACCGTCAGGGGATAGTAGAACACTGGCGTCTGCGGATCTGCTGGAGGGTTTGGATTAAAATTCCCCTGTGCCTGCATACTGCCCACACAGAGCAGCAGCAGACCACAAAGGATGAATGATAATCGTCTCATACGCGTCTGGCTTTACTTGACATAAATCTTGGCACTTTGACTATCCACAGTCACGAGGTAGAGTCCGCTTGGCAGACCAACGAAGCCATTGCCTGCCTGCTGAGCCACCTGTGCACCATTGGTTGTGTAGATGCTGATGATCTTGCCCTCAGCACCGCCGATGCTCAGGCCACCATCCTGTGTACCGATTGCTACGCCAGTCTTGGCTGTCAGTTCCTTGATGGCTGTTGCCTCGTCAGATGGACGGAGCATGAAGCGAGAATTGAACGTGCCAGCCTCCGTTTCGAACTCGTAGCTGCCCAAAGAGAGATCGAATGTCTGATTCGTCTTGGTATCTACCAGCATCATCGGCAAGTCCATACGTGAAGCCTCAATGCGTAGGGTGCCAGCTTTCTTGGCCTTGTAGCCCATGCGGATGTCACCCTTCGTTGGACGTTCGTTGATGGCCATCTGCACGCCGTTCTCCACCATATAGAGCTGGGCGTCAGCCTGATCGCTGATGAACTTGGCTGCGTCACACTCCAGTTCGTACTTGCGGCTTGCGTTTTCGTTCAGCACCAGACGGGTACGGTCGATGTTCTCTGTTTCCTGATCGCCAATATTCAAGTTAATCAGCAGGCGTTCAGCTTGGATGCCTTGAGCTTTGCGCATCTTGGCCTGATGGGTCTTCTTCTCTTGACTCTGGCGATAGGTTTCACGACGGTCCTTACCAAAAGCAATCTGTTCAACATCTGAAGGCTTCTGTACAAAGAATGCTTCGTATGGCTGCAAGTGGTAGTCATCATCACCTGGACGGTAAGCCTCATAGCCTGTTCCATTCCAAACGGTAATAGGCGATGTGAAGTCATTTTCGTCAAACTCATAGAAACAAGAGTATGGGTTACCCACAAAGTTCCAGCTTGCATCAGCAGCGTTACCATTGCCAGTGGTGTAGGAAACAAGAGGCTTCGGACGGTCGCCACCGAAGGTCGGCTGATTGAACGTGATAATCAGTTTGCCGTTGGCGCTCGACTGGAAGATATAGCCCTGTCGTGCCGTCAATGTGGAACCAGTTACATTTTCCCAGCCAATATAACCTCCTGCACGTTTAGTGCTGTTATACGTTCTCCATGCATATTGTCCAGGATATTCGCAATCTGCAATAGTCACATCGAATGGGAAACAGAAGAAATACCAGCGGTTGGCTTTCACCTGAATCTTCACCTTCAGCGTGTTCACGGGCATATTGTTATTGGTGTCACTAAAACCACCATCGGCTATCAGAGAACCACCTTGACCTTCACCATTAAGGTTTTGCTCTACTTCGTTAAATGGTTGAGGAACCTCTCCCTTCACAGTGTATGCCCCCTGATTCTTCAGTTCTCCATCTACAGGTTCTCCATTGCTTTTTTTCGGGATGCGCTCTTCACCTTCGGCATATATAATATCGCTGTTCGTCGGCACCTTTACATAATCGTCTGGCGAGAGGTTTGTCTTGCTCACCGACAGAAACTGGCTCCAGTTCGTGTCGTAGTAGTAGTTACGATAGAGAAATTCTGGCACATTTAGCTCTTGATGCTTGTAATCGTTGAATGTGTTGGTGCCGATAGGGATGATGTCGGGCATATAAGCATAGATGGTCTTGAGTTTAGAACACATGGAAAAGGCATTGTCGCCGATGGATTCAAGATAGGGTGGCAAGTGCAGTTCTGTCATTGCGCTACAATAATAAAATGTCTGTGATCCAATGCTTTTTAAGTTGGTCGGCAGATGGAGAAAAGGAAGTCGGTAGCATTCGTAAAAAGCTCTATCTCCGATGCTGGTCACACTTTCTGGAATAATCAAGGACGTAAGGCTGTAACAATGACAAAAGGCATATGTGGGAATAGAAGAGATACCTTCAGGTAAATCCATTGTTGACAAGTATCCACAGTCTTGAAAAGCCGATCCTTCCAATGCCGTAATTCCAGTTGGTAATTTAAGAGACTCGACGCTGGTTGGCGCGAAGTATCCCGTTATCACATTGTTTTTCGTGTAATAGTTATCGTAATACTTATACGAATTTTCCACCACACGTGCTTCCGACAAGTCTAAGTCGCGCAAGTTGATCATTTTATTCCTCATCACCATCACGTCATAGCTGTTAAATGTGCCAGACACCTTTAGGTTCACCACATTCTGTGCATTCTCTTCGCCAATATTTACTATCAAATTAGATTCGTTGTCTTGTGCTGTTGTTGTAACATTATAAACATACGCTGCAGAAGTCTCAGGCACAATCCTATTGGCGTAGTTTGACCATGCTGCTTTATAAGCATCTACAGCATCGTTTGGGACGAAGAGAGTTGCATTTTCTGGCCAAGAAGTATAGGTAATGTTCGGCGTTGCAGAAAGGAAGTGAATTTTTGTGAAGTTCATTAATGCACCCCCACCAATTGTTGTGACGCTCGCAGGTATGTTGATGGTTCTCATGTAACAATTACAGAACGCATATTCACCTATAGTCGTGACCCCATCTGGTATGTTGATGGAGGTCAGGCTCCGACAGAAGTTGAAAGCATCGTTTCCGATTGTCTTCACGCTTTCGGGTATGTTGATAGAGGTTAGGCTGGTGCAGTCTTCGAAAGCCCAATTGCCAATGGATGTGACCCCTTCTGGTATGTTGATGGAGGTCAGGCTCGAACAGCCATAGAAAGCATAGCTTCCTATAGCTGTGACTGTATAGGGTGTGTCATCTATATATACAGTCGAAGGAATCGTAAGATTTGTAGGAATAGTACCACTAATACAAGGAGTAAAGCTTGAACCAGAAAGTGTGGCATTTGAACCACTGGTAGAGAATTTCCATACCGTTCCATTGGCATCAGTCCATTCTACAGCTGACATACTGATACTCACACAGCACATCAGCAATGTAATTAGTAATTGTTTTGTCTTCATAGTCGTTTTGGTTTTATAGTTGATTGATAATTTATTAAGATAGATTCAATTTAGGTCTATGATTGTTATACAAATCCTATTTGATAAACACTTTCTTGGTCCCATAGAGGTACACGCCCTTTTCAGTCGGCTCCTGATCCAGCTTCACACCCTGCAAAGTGTACCACTCTTCGTCAGACTTCAATTTTTCAACTTTTTCATTCTCCAATTCTACTTCTACTATCTCCGTAGTTCCTTCCTCTTCACCAAAATTGAAACCAAAGACTCTGACATTCGAAGGCGGAATGGTCATGTAGCATCGACCTGCGGGAAGACTGAAGTTTTGTCCATCGGCGCTATAGAACTGAGGTCCATCTCCCTGATTCTGCATGATGTAGCCCGTATTGACCACAGTGGTTGTCAGCACACCCGTCAAGCCACCGTCTGTATAGACATCCTCGTCAGGATATGCGACCGCATAGTCAACCGTTCCGCTGATGTTGCCGCTGTAGCCATTCTCGGCATAGACAATGTAGGGTTTGCGAGCCTCGAATGCGTCAACTGCCTCAAGATTCAGCGTGTGCCCACTCTCATCCACAGAACTATACTTATAGGCCTTCATGCCAGAAGGAACTGCTGCTGCAAATGGCAAGATAAGCGAACCCACCTTGTTGTCGGAGCTGATATTGACAAGCAGTTCACGTGCTGCAGGAATGCCTGTCGTGAATGGACGGCAAGAAAAATCAGCTGGGACATACTTTTTAGCGCCTTCCTTCACCACCAAAGCGATACCAGACACCTTCACAATGGGCTTGGGGGAGAAAGTGAACTTGGTGGGGTCCAATGAAACAAAGACGCGCAAGAGTTTACCCGAAGTTTCCGTGAATTCGTCGTTGAGACTCGATGAACAAGCAATGCGGAGCTGGTGTTCATTGGGCATGGAAGCACTGGCCGTATGGGTATAGACATCCTGCTCTTCAAACTCATCATAGGTGGAGGGGAAAATGCCACCCTTCGTGATCATTGTCACCCGATAGTTTGCGCCGCTCTTGGCAACCTCTATCCCTTCAGGGAAAAAGATGTCCATGTTGACAGCCGTGTAAATGCGCGAACCGTTTAGACTGATTTCAAAATAGTAGAGACCTGACGAAGATTTGAGGTCGCTCAACACAATCTGATCAGTTGTTGATTCCTGAGTTGATGTCTGTGCCTTCACTGGCGTGCTCCAACACCAAACCATGAGAAAGAGTAATGAAAAGATGAGTATAGGCTTCTTCATGCAATAAAGTTTCTGGTAGCCCAAGTCATAAGCGTGAACAACATTGCCCACACAGAAGATGACTCCCAATAATAATAAAAGCTTTTTCATAAGTAA
>CADCQH010000212.1 GCA_902803605.1 uncultured Bacteroidales bacterium
ACGCATGAAGGAACGGGTGAAGACGAAGGTGAAGGACATCGCCCGTGACCTCATCCAACTCTATGCCGCCCGACTGAAAGAGAAGGGGTTTGCCTACAGCAAGGACAGCTATATGCAGCACGAGTTGGAGGCAAGCTTCGTGTATGAGGATACCCCCGACCAGCTGAAGGCCACGCAGGACGTGAAGGCCGACATGGAGAAACCCCGTCCGATGGACAGACTCGTCTGTGGCGACGTGGGCTTTGGCAAGACGGAGGTGGCGATACGTGCCGCTTTCAAGGCGGCCACCGACGGCAAGCAGGTGGCTGTGATGGTGCCGACAACGGTGCTGGCCTATCAGCATTTCCAGACATTCTCCTCCCGATTGAAGGAGTTTCCCGTCCGAGTGGAATACCTCACCCGTGCCCGCTCTGCCAAAGACACGAAAGAGGTGCTGGACGACCTCAAGGAAGGAAAGGTGGACATCATCATCGGCACGCACAAACTGATTGGCAAGCAAGTGCATTTCAAAGACCTCGGGCTCCTCATCATCGACGAAGAGCAGAAGTTTGGCGTATCGACGAAGGAGAAACTGCGTGCCATGAAGGTGAATGTGGACACGCTCACGATGACGGCGACACCCATTCCACGCACCCTGCAGTTCTCACTGATGGGAGCCAGAGACCTCTCCATCATCCAGACGCCACCCCCCAACCGCTACCCCATTCAGACAGAGATACACACCTTCTCGCCTGAGATATTCGCAGAGGCCATCAACTTCGAGATGAGCCGCAACGGGCAGGTGTTCATCGTCAACAACAAGATCAGCAACCTCCGCGAGTTGGAGGACATGATTCACAAATATGTGCCCGATGCCCGTGTGTGTGTCGGTCATGGACAGATGAATCCTCAGGAACTGGAGAAGGTCATCATCGACTTCATGAACTACGACTACGACGTGATGCTCTCAACGACGATTGTGGAGAACGGCATCGACGTGCCCAACGCCAACACCATCATCATCAACAGCGCACAGAATTACGGACTTTCTGACATTCACCAGATGCGAGGACGTGTGGGACGAGGCAACAAGAAGGCGTTCTGCTACCTCATCGCTCCCCCACTCGCTGCGCTCAACGATGTCACCCGTCGCCGTCTGCAAGCCGTCGAGAACTTCAGCGACCTCGGCAGCGGCATCCACATCGCCATGCAAGACCTCGACATCCGTGGTGCAGGCAACATGTTGGGAGCCGAACAGAGCGGATTCATCACCGACCTCGGCTACGAGACCTACCAGAAGATTCTGAACGAGGCGGTGGCAGAACTCAAGGAGAACGAATTCACGGAACTCTTTGCCGAGGCCGACAAGGATGAAGAGGGCAGGATCAGTGGCGAGAAATTTGTGGCCGAGACCAACATCGAAAGCGACATCCAGGGCTTCTTCCCAGAGGAATATGTGCCCAGCAGCAGCGAGCGCATGAGCCTCTACCGTGAACTCGATTCCCTCACCTCGCCCAAACAGTTGGAGGACTACAAGAAACATCTCATCGACCGCTTCGGACAAATACCACCTGTGGGCGAATCGCTCCTCACCGTCATGCCCATCAAGTGGGCAGCACAACGTCTCGGCATCGAGAAGGTCGTCCTCAAAATGGGACGCATGATTCTCTACTTCGCCCTCGAAGATGCTTACTTCCAGAGCCGCGCCTTCGAGAAAGTCCTCACCTACGTAGCCTCCCACGGCAGAGCCTGCACCCTCCGCGACGGCGACCGGAAGTCGCTGCTCATCAAGAACGTCAGCACGATGGAGGGCGCGCTGTATATCCTCCAGGGCATGGAGAGTCCCAAGCAATAAACATCACCTATAAAAAAGTTGGGGAATAATTTGGAGGTGATGAGAAATGATTGTATCTTTGCCGCACAAAATTAATAACAATCTAAAACTAACGACAACATGAAAAGACAATTTCTTTGGATGCTCACCTGCATTTTGACATTGTGTGGTGCAGCGATGTTCACCTCGTGCAGCGACAACGATGGTGATGGAACCCAGAATTCTCCATTGGCGGAGCAAATCCAGGGCCAGTGGATTCTGATTAGCGACTTCACGGCCGACGATGATGATGACGACGATACCTACTTCGAAGACGATGACTTTGATGACATCGAAGGCATCACCCCCTCTATCTTCGACTTTCATCGTGAAGTCATCTATGTGAATCTCGATGAGTTGGGCAACGGCTCGCTCCTATTCTTTGCCGTCGATAGCAACAATGACCCTGTGGGCGGCGAGGGCGACGGCTTGCAGATGGCGCTGGCATTCGCTTACACCGTTCAGGCTGATGGCAGCATCCTGATCACCTCGAAGGCACCGATTGAGGGCATGGAGGAGAACGATGAGTTCAGCTTCCGCTACGAGAACGGCCATCTGATAGCCGACAGTGGCGAGCAGCAGTTCGCGCTCCATCGTCTCAGCCAGGCCGAGGAGACTCAGATGACTACATGGAAAATCGCCCTCGGCTTGGGCGGTGCCATGCTTTCTTCCTACAACCCCAACGATGAGGACTTCACCCCCACCACTTGGCGCGATCAGGATGCCATCTACCTCTACGACGGCAAGGGCCCGGAGACTGACAGCAAGGGAAAGAAGGGCTACACGCTCGTGCCGATGCCTTGGAGCAATCTGCCCGTGCAGACCAACCTGCCCCACGGATTCTGCGACAACCTCACGCCTGAGAACGGTTGGGAGTGGGCATACAACCTGTGCGGCAACAACAGCCTGATCAATGCCAACTTCTTCGCTGTCTATAATAAATTTACGGGCATCCTGCGCTTCTTCTATTACATGCCCGACAATTTCTCCACCGGCAACGACCACGTGTGGCAGGTTTCCATGACCGACAACATGGCACTGAAGAGCCTCTGGGGATATGGTCTTCCCTCCAAGGAAAATTTCAAGGACAAGAGCAAGGTGGCTCCCACCGGCGCAGGCACAATGGTCGATTATGTGGCCCCATGGGTGGAGATGAGGACTTCCGACGGACTCATCATGCCTAATGCCGGATGGTGGGCGTTCGACGTGGATCTCTCGCTCTACCGCTCGGGCATCGACATTTCGAAGGATGCCATCAAGCTGCAGATGCGCTCGTGGAACATCCAGCACGTGTCGCTCTTCAGCACCATGACCGCCACCATCGAGGGAACCATCAAGCAGACCGTCCAGGAAGTGGAATCGTCGTCAAGCTCCACAAGCAAGGGCGTCATGACCGGTCTGGAAATGGCCTCCTTCATGGCAAGTTCCGTAGCCTATTTCCTGCAGGGTGACATTGGCGACGGATTGTCAGCCGTAGCCTACATGTTCGGCAGCGGAAGCGAGTTGGCAGGTATTCTGGAGGGAGACGATGAGAAGGAGGAGCCGTTCGAGGGCGAAATCAGCCTCGGCATGAACGGAACCATCAACACCGAGGGCTTCATCAAGGATGCTGTGCCCACCGTCGGCGTTGCATCGCCCACCATCCAGATGAAGGACTTCGACACGAAGAACACCCACCTCGGACAAGGCTCGTGGAACATCAAGAAGTTCCCCAAGGTGTATGTCGTCAAGGATGTGAAGTTCGAAATCAGCAGCATGGCAGAGAATTCCGTCATCCCGAGCTACTTCGTCGGCTTCCCCTATTTCTTCGACCCCAAGAGCGTGGAGGTGGAGCTCAATCCCGAAGTGTTCCCCGAGAGCGACATCGAGTGGATGCAGGTGGATGCCACTTGCGGCGTCACCAAAGCCACGGGCATGACGGGCACCGACAGCCATCGTGCCGGATTCGGTCTGCAGCCCAGGACTCTTGGACTTTCGCTCGCGCGGATTGCCATGAAAACCGGTAAAGGCAACAACCTGGAGGAAATCATGAACCTATCCGGCATCTCCAATGTCTTCGACTACCTCTACTACGAAGACAATAAGGGAAAGACGAGCTATCCCGTCAAGGTATGCGAAATCGGGCAGCACTCCAACTACACCCGCGAAATCGTCTTCGGACGCGGTGTCAAGGACAGTCACGCCATCGAGCCAGTTCTGTTCGAAGAACTCTCGCCCTTCAGCTACGATGCCTATTACCCCATCAAGGTTCCGGCCCTCGAGGTGAACGTGACCGTGCTCGTGAAGCTGAGGAGCATGAGCCGCCCCATCGCCCTCAGCCGCAACTATCTGCCAGAGCTGCAAGCCATCACAAGAGACCAGATGCGCACCATAGCCAACGACCGCTACAACGAGCTGCAAAACAGCCCCACCAACCAGCACCGGGAAAGCTACAACCTCCAGCTCTCACGCATCAAGAAGCTCTACGATGTCTTCTCCACCTATCCCATTGCGAAATAAC
Source organism: uncultured Bacteroidales bacterium (assembly GCA_902803605.1). GTDB lineage: Bacteria > Bacteroidota > Bacteroidia > Bacteroidales > Bacteroidaceae > Minthosoma. The sequence continues at coordinate 4,353 of CADCQH010000212.1, forward strand.
TTAGTGGACGAATCCATCTTTTCTTCAAACGAACTCCTGTAATGTGAATAATTCCTTCTGTCAAATTGTAACCTCTCGCTGCTAACGCAAGAGGTCATTAGTCACATTTCAAAATAATATACTCCCTCTCCGAAAACTCTGAAACTATTTTCAGACTTTTACCCTCGGCAACTTTTTCATGGTTTCGCCGAGGGAGTTTTGTTGTGGCATTTTGTAATTTAGCGGGCGGCATTCATCTGGAAAGAAGAAAAGGATGAATAAAAATTCTTGTAAAAGTTTGGAGGTGATGAGAAA
>CADCQH010000213.1 GCA_902803605.1 uncultured Bacteroidales bacterium
CCATTGCCCATGAGCGCCAGTTTGAGCTGGAGGGTGTTGTCCTCACAGTGGGCATCATGCACGAGGATATCCTTCTCCGTGATGCCGTTCTCGCCTATCTTCACCACCTTCAGACCAAAGCCCTCCTGCACAAGGCCGAACTCGTTGTTCTCGCCAAAGATGAGAGGCTTGCCGTGCTGAACGTAGATAGCGTTCTTGGCACGTCCTTCTTTGCTATAGACGGCATCGTGGGTGCCGTTGTTGAAGATGACGCAGTTCTGCAGAATCTCGCACACAGCCGCACCTTTGTGGTTGTAGGCTGCCTTCAGAATCTCTACTGTGCCTGGAGCGTCAGTCGCCACAGCACGAGCGAAGAAATGTCCACGGGCACCAAAGCAGAGTTCAGCAGGACGGAAGGGGTCTTCCACTGTTCCGTAAGGGCTGGACTTAGACACAAATCCACGAGGAGAAGTAGGAGAATACTGACCCTTTGTCAAACCGTAGATACGGTTGTTCAGCAGAATCATATTGAGGTTGATATTACGACGATTCGCATGAATGAAGTGGTTGCCGCCGATGGCGAGTCCATCACCGTCACCGCTGACTTGCCATACGGTCAGGTCTGGATTGGCAATCTTCGCACCTGTCGCAATAGCGGCAGCACGTCCATGAATGGTGTTCATGCCATAGGTTGCCATGTAGTGAGGCAAACGTGACGAACAACCAATACCTGAAATCACGGCTGTGTTCCAAGGTTCCACACCAATCTCTGCCATCGCCTTATGGAGGGAGGCAAGGAAGAAGTGGTCACCACATCCAGGACACCATCTTGGCTGTCCTTTCTTATAATCTTGAGCTGTATATGCCATAGTGAATGTCCTTTCTGTTATTTGTTGATGATTGCATTGAATGCCTCGACGAGTTCTGCCACCACAAAGGGTTGTCCTTTGACCTGGTTGAACTGTGCGGGCACGAAGTTATCGACTTTCATGCGGAGCCAAGCGGCAAGCTGACCCATGTTCTGTTCAGCAACGACCACTTTGGGATACTTCTTTAATACCTCTGCTGTATTCTTTGGCAGTGGGTTGATGTACTTAAAGTGAGCCAATGCCACCTTCTTGCCTTGGGCACGAAGTTCGTCCATTGCAGCATGGAGGTGTCCGTAAGTGCCGCCGAAGCCTACGATGAGAAGGTCGGCATCATCCTTGTCGCCCAACACCTCAAGGTCTGGCACCTGAATCTTGTTGATCTTCTCCTGACGCAGGTGTGTCATGAGATTGTGGTTCTCTGGGTCGGTAGAGATGGCACCCGTCTTGTTGTCCTTCTCCAAACCACCCAAGATATGCTGGAAGCCCTCACGACCAGGCACTGCCCAGTAACGAACACCTGTCTCTGGATTGCGGAGATATGGAGCCCAAGAACCCTTCAGTTCCTCTGGAACGTATGGAGGATTGATAGCTGGATAGTCAGCAAGGTTTGGAAGTTTGAAGGCGGCAGAGCCGTTAGCCACATAGGCATCCGTCATCAGAATGACAGGAGTCATGTGTTCCAATGCCATCTTCGCTGCAGAATAGGCTGCATCGAAGCAGTCTGTAGGTGAGGTGGCTGCAATGACTGGCATCGGGCTTTCACCGTTACGTCCAAAGAGGGCTTGCAGGAGGTCGGTCTGTTCAGACTTCGTCGGAAGACCTGTGGCTGGACCACCACGCTGTACGTCAAGCACCACAAGCGGCAACTCCATGATGACAGCAAGGTTCATCGCCTCACTCTTCAGGCAGATGCCAGGACCAGAAGTTGAAGTCACGCCCAAGGCACCAGCGAAAGAAGCACCTACCGCTGAAGCACAGCCAGCGATTTCGTCCTCACACTGAACCGTGGTGACACCAAGTGACTTGTGCTTGGAGAGTTCATGCAGCACGTCAGTGGCTGGCGTGATGGGATAAGAACCGAGGTAGAGTTTCAAGCCCGCCTTTTCAGCAGCGGCGATGAAACCGTATGCAGTCGCCTTGTTACCCGTGATGTCCATATAGCGTCCAGGCACCTTGTTCTTCGTCTCGATGCGATAGACATTGGCCACGCTGCTGTGCGTGTTGTGTCCGTAGTCATAACCAGCCTGAATCACCTTGATGTTGGCCTCAGCCACACCAGGTTTCTTGGCGAACTTATCCTTGAGGAAATTGAATGCAATGTTCAAATCACGGTCGAAAAGCCAGCAGACCAATCCAAGGGCAAACATATTGCGGCACTTGAGCATCGCCTTCACATCCATGCCTGAATCAGCCAAGCAGTCCTTCACCATCTGGGTGATAGGACAGGCGATGACACGGTCGGGGTCGATGCCCATCTCGCCCAGATAGTCCTCTGTGGCGAAAGCAGCCTTCTTCAAGTCAGCAGAACCGAAAGAGTCCGTGTCGATGATGATGGCAGCACCTGGTTTGGCGTACTTATACTGTGTCTTGAGCGCAGCCGCGTTCATGGCTACCAGCACGTCGCACTTGTCGCCTGGTGTATAAACCATATCCGCACCGATGTGTACCTGAAAGCCGCTCACGCCTGTCAGCGAACCTTGGGGGGCACGGATGTCGGCTGGATAATCTGGAAAAGTACTGATACTGTTACCCACAGTGGCTGACACTGTGGAGAAGATGTTTCCGGCCAACTGCATGCCGTCGCCAGAATCACCTGAGAATCGAACCGCCACTTCGGCCAGTTCCTTCACTTCCAATTTTTCTGCCATAAGCCTATGATGTTTATGTTGTTTCTTCTTTAATGCTTAATAAACTCTATTTTCGTGCTTTTGATAGTGTTCTTACCGATTTGCTATCAATTTGCGACTGCAAAGTTACGTTTTCTTTTCATTTTGACCAAATTTCTCTTTTATTATTGTGCGGAAAGAAAAGAAAATACTACCTTTGCATCACAACTAACTCACTGTAAACTCATTGTAAACCTATATTCAATGAAAAGAATGATGACATTGACGATGGCTGTTATCACTGCCATCTGCATGACTGCCCAAGACAAAAATGGCGGCTATCCCATCACACAAGTACCCTTCACCAAGGTCAAAGTGGCACCCAACACATTTTGGGGACAGCGACTGAAAGCCAGTCAGGATGTAACCATTCCCCTCGCTTTCTCAAAGAATGAGGAGACTGGACGTTACACCAACTTCAGCAACGCTTCAGAACATCTGAAGGATCCTTCGAAAGTGTTTGCCATCAAAGAGGGCACCTTCTCTTTCGACGATACTGACCCCTACAAGACCATCGAGGGAGCCAGTTATCTCTTGCAGACATACCCCAATGCCAAGTTCAAGGGGGGGCGTCTTGACAAA
>CADCQH010000214.1 GCA_902803605.1 uncultured Bacteroidales bacterium
AATCGCTGCTGCGAAGGGCGAGACGACTCCTGCCGATGGTGGCAGCGACGGTGGCAACACGCCCACTCCTGGTCCTGATGATGGCGGAGGATTCGGAGGGTGATGGAAAAATGAAAGAATGAAAGAATGAAAGAGATTTAGGAGCTCGGAATTGAAAAGAGAGGCGGGAAGTGTCCTGCCTCTCTTTGTGTGTATTGTACGTTAGAACTGCATGTGTTACTTGTAGTTCGTGTAGATGACTTCCAGCTTGAGCTTGTTGCCTTCGCCGCCGACGAGACGGGCGCTGTTCATGCTGAAGTCGTGGTTGATCTTGACAATCTTGCCGCTGGAGTCCCTGGTCGGTTCGACGGGGATGATGAGCACCTTGTTCCAGTTCTCCGTCGCCTTGCCCTCCTGCTTCTCTCTCGCCATGAGGGTGATGAGGCGGGCGATGTTGTCGAACTTGTAGGTGTTGGTGGCTTTGTCGAAGGCGGCCAGGTAGGATTCCCTGCCGTCGTTGACCTGATAGTTCTCGAAGAATCCGTTCAGGTAGTCGTCGAGACGTACCATCAGCACCGTCTTGGGTATGTTCAGCTTGAAGGGGTTGTCCACCACGTCGTTGTAGCGGGTCAGCGTCAGCTTGGCAGAGTTGATGGTGTCCTGCACGTTGATCTGCTCGGCGGGGATGGTGGCCAGGGTGAAGATGCCGGCGGGACTCTTGAGATAGGTGGCGTCCTTGTCGGCCATGAGCCTGTCGAGGTTGGTGTTCTCGAACCGTGTGGCCTGCACGACGGCGTCGGTGGCGGCAAAGGATGCCATGCCGATGGTGTCGCGCTCGAGGAAGTCGTCGTAGTAGCGGTAGAAGATGTTGAGCTGTGCCAGGCTGATGTATGCCATGGCTCCGTCGCCGTGCTCCAGCTTGAAGTACAGTCCCTTGCTGCATGGGTTGCCGCTCTCCTTCCACGTGAGCGTGTTGGCGAAGTGCTCGGGATGTGCCTGGTAGTCGCGTATGATTTCGGTGCCAAGCTCGGGGGGCAGGCTGATGAGTATGTTGTTCGTGTAGTTCTTGGCCCAGCGTTCCGTGTCCTTGATGGTGCGGTCGCTGATGGTGAACCACTTGGTGGCGATGGGCTTCGTCTCGGGATTGTAGTAGTCGGCTGGGTTTATGTTGGTGTAGTAGTCGGCGTTGGGGTCGAGCGGGCGGTCGAGCTCATAGACGCTGAGCTTGAACGACTGGAGGGAGTCGCCCACGAAATCGTCGATGAAGAGACGGAGGTCGAAGCGCGTGCAGGCGTTGTCGCGCACGTCGGGAAAGATGAAGAATCCCTCGTCGCTGTGGAACTGCGCCATGAAGTCGCTCATGATCGTGGTGTTGGTCTCGGGGTCGGTGAAGCGACCCAGGTAGGACATGTTCGTGCGTGCCAGCACGGCGTCGCCTACGGCATAGGATTCCGTGGTGACGTCATAGGTCTTGTAGGTCTTGGTGACGATGTCGGATTTCGGCATCATCTCGACACCCAGCGTGGCCGTGTTGTCGTCGCACGCCAGCAATGTGAGCAGTGCCGAACCTAATGCTATGTAATATGTGAGATTCTTTTTCATGATTCCTCTTCATTCATGATTCCCATTCATGATTTTTCTTCATGATTTCCTCATCCTCATGATTCCTTCTCTTCATCGTCCCCGGGTTCATCGCCAAAAATCTGGTCGTAGAAAGCGCTGTAGGCCTTGTTGAACTCGCCCTCGACAGGTCCGAGGATGGGGAGGCCTAAGGACTTGGCGTATTCAATGATGGAAGGGTCAACGTCCTCGTGCTCGATAATGACGCCATCGGAGAACTTCACGCCGATCTTCTCCAGTTCTGTGTGGCCGTAACCCTGGCTGCAGATGTCCTGGATGTCGGCGTAATGCGCATCCTTGTATTCCACATACTTGGCGTTCTTCTTGCCCAGGTTCCTGCTGAATTCCTTGGGAGACACCTCCATCACCACCTTTGCGTCGCGGAACGAAGGCTCGTCGCTGTAGGCCTGCTTGATGTAGAAGGGTGCCAGCGCCGCAGCCCATCCGTAGCAGTGGATGACGTCGGGGCGCCAGCCGAGCTTCTTGACGGTCTCCAGCACGCCGCGGGCATAGAAGATGGCACGTTCCCCGTTGTCGGCATATTCCTTGCCTTCCTTGTCGGTGAGGATGCCACGCTTCATGAAATAGTCATCGTTGTCAATGAAATAGACCTGCATCTTGGCGGAAGCGAGCGATGCCACCTTGATGATGAGTGGATGGTCGGTCTCATCAATGATGAGATTCATGCCCGAGAGGCGTATGACCTCGTGCAGCTGATTGCGACGCTCATTGATGATGCCCCATTTGGGAGAGAATGTTCTGATTTCGTGTCCGAGTTCTTGAATGGATTGTGGCAGTATGCGCCCCTTCCGAGATTGTTCATTCTCAGGAACGAAAGGCTCGATTTCTGTGGTGATGAATAGTACTTTCTTTGCTTCCATGCTTTATTCTGCTTTCCGATAGAATACGAAAAGTTATGCAAAGGTACGACTTTTTCTCAAGAAATCGGGTCTTTTTTTGTTTTAATTAAGAAATTTAGCCCTCAAAAGCAAGGCTGTATTGGCGGTTTGCCACTTCTCCGAGTTCGAAAGGACCTGTGGGAATCTTGCGACGCAGCACGTCAAGCGTGAAGTCCACGCCGGCGATGATGCCAAAACTGCGCAGCACCGTCTCCACGGTCTTGCGGGCCAGTTCCGGGTGATTGTTCTCTTCGCTCAGGTGGCAGAGCCATACGTTCTTGAGGTTGGGATGGAAATTCTCTGCCAGTGCCGAAGCGGCCTTCTTGTTCGACAGGTGTCCGTGTCCGCTGACGATGCGCTCCTTCAGAATCTCGGGATAGTGTCCGCATCGCAGCATCTCTTCGTCGTAGTTGGCCTCGAGGATGAGGTGCGTGCTCTTCAGGATGTATTCCTTCACGTTCTCCGTCACATCCCCCACGTCGGTCATCACCGTGAAACGGTAATCGCCCACCTCGATGTGGTAGCCGACATTTTCAGAGGCATCATGGGGCAGGGCGAATGCCGTGATGCGGAAGCCGCCAATCTCGAAGGGCTCTTCCTTGTCGATGTGGTGACGGTTCTCCACCGGTATTTTGACGGAGTTTTGCCAATTCCTGTCCATCCCCTCATGAATGAGCGGGGTGGCATAGACGGGTATGTTGTATTCCTTGCTGAGCTTGCCGGCAGCTTTGACGTGGTCAGCATGGTCATGCGTGATGAGCAAAGCCTTCACTTTGCTCACCTTCTGACCATATTCCATCATGTTCTTCTTGAATCGACGGATGCTGACACCACAATCAATAATGATGGCTTCCGTCTCTGTCGCAAGATAGTAACAATTGCCGCAACTGCCGCTTCCAAGGCTGAAAAAGGTGAGTTGCATTTTGTTATTCTTGTGGCAAATTAAGTGCGATGTAATCTTCGTCCAATTGTTTCTGATCCACAAACGATGGGGCATCGAGCATCACGTCTCGTCCGCTGTTGTTCTTGGGGAAGGCGATGCAGTCGCGGATGGAGTCGAGACCGGCAAAGATGCTCACCCAGCGGTCGAGTCCGTATGCCAGACCACCATGAGGAGGGGCACCATACTTGAAGGCATTCATCAAGAAACCGAACTGCTCCTCTGCCTTCTCTGGCGTGAAGCCCAGTATCTCAAACATCTTGGCCTGCAGCTTGGGATCGTGGATACGGATGGAACCGCCACCCACTTCGATGCCGTTGCACACCATGTCGTAGGCATCGGCACGCACGGCAGCCGGGTCTGTGTCGAGCAGGTGAATGTCTTCGTCCATCGGATGCGTGAACGGATGGTGCATGGCCATCAGTCGCTGCTCCTCATCGCTCCACTCGAACATAGGAAACTCTGTCACCCACAACAGGGCGAACTTGTTCTTGTCCCTCAAGCCGAGGCGTTCACCCATCTCCAGGCGAAGTTCACAGAGCTGCTTCCTCGTCTTCATGGCATCAGGACCAGAGAGGATGAGGATGAGGTCGCCAGGCTTGGCATTCATCTTCTCCTTCAGCGCCTGCAGGTCTTCAGGAGTATAGAACTTGTCAACAGATGACTTCACGCTGCCGTCTTCCAGTACACGGGCATACACCATGCCCTTGGCACCAATCTGGGGACGTTTCACCCATTCAGTCAGTTTGTCAATGTCTTTACGAGTATAGGAAGCGCAGTCAGGCGCACAGATTCCACCGATGTAGGCAGCATCGTCAAATACTGCAAATGTACCCTTCTTCAGCACATCATCCAATTCTACAAACTCCATGCCGAAACGCATGTCAGGCTTGTCCGAACCGAATCGCTTCATACATTCAATCCATGGCAGACGGAGGAAGTCACCCTCAATCTCCACGCCTCTCAGCTCCTTGAACAGATGCTTTGCCATGCCTTCGAAGGTCTGGATGATGTCTTCCTGTGTCACGAACGACATCTCGCAGTCAATCTGAGTGAACTCTGGCTGACGGTCGGCACGCAGGTCCTCGTCTCTGAAGCATTTCACAATCTGGAAGTAACGGTCGAAGCCTGCCACCATGAGCAACTGCTTCAATGTCTGAGGCGACTGGGGAAGCGCATAGAACTGTCCGGGATTCATGCGTGAAGGTACGATGAAGTCACGTGCTCCCTCTGGCGTGGAACCAATCAGCATGGGGGTCTCCACCTCCAGGAAACCGAGGTTGCTCAGGTAGTTCCTCACAGCAATGCAGAACTTGTGCCTCAACTCCAGATTCTTTCTGACAGCATTGCGGCGCAAGTCCAAATAGCGGTACTTCATGCGCAGGTCATCACCGCCATCAGAATTGTCCTCAATCGTGAATGGAGGCGTGATGGACTCGTTCAGTACTGTAAGCTCGCTTACTTCGATTTCGATGTCACCTGTTGGCAGGTTCTTGTTCTTGCTGTAACGCTCAGCCACAGTTCCCTTCACCTGAATGACAAACTCGCGTCCTAACTTGTTTGCCTGTTCACACAGCGGAGCGTTCGTTTCTTCGTTAAATACCAATTGCGTAATGCCGTAACGGTCACGCAAATCAACAAAAGTCAGCGCACCCATCTTTCTGGTGCGCTGCACCCATCCGGCAAGGGTCACTTGCTTTCCTGTGTCGGAGAGTCTCAACTCTCCATTCGTATGTGTTCTGTACATATTTATGTTATTATATTTCTTTGCAAAGGTAGCACTATTTTTTTGAATATCTACAAAAGAAAAGTGGAAACTTCAAGGTAGCCTTGGTTTTTCACCTTTTTCCCTTCAATTCTACATCTTTAAATGGAAAGGGACGTCGGCATCGATTTGAATGTGCCGGCATTGTGTCAGAATGGCAGTCCCACGGCGAAGTGGAAGGCAAAGTCGCGGTCAAAATCGTGGTGGAGGATAGGGTAGTGGTCGCGCCCTGTGTAGGCTGGGTCGATGGCCTTCATGCCGGCATCGAAGCGGACAATAAAGAAGTTGGCATCCATGCGGAGACCAATGCCATAACCGATGGCGATTTCTTTCCAGAATGTACCAAAACGAAACTCGCCACCAGGTTGGTCCTTGTAGGAACGGATGGTCCAGATGTTACCGGCGTCGATAAAGGCTGCCCCACTGAATTTCCAAAACAGCTGGGCACGGTATTCGAGGCTGAGGTCAAGCTTGATGTCACCAGACTGGTTGAGAAAGTTGATGCCCTTGTCCTTGCCGTTGTAGGTGCCGGGACCGAGTGAGCGCACCGACCATCCACGCACGCTATTGGCACCACCGGCAAAGTAACGTTTCTCGAAAGGCAACTGATCCGAATTGCCATACGGGTAGGCAACGCCCACAGCACCGTGGAAGGCTACGGAGTTGTTCTTGTCAATACGAAAACTTTTGGAGAAATCAAAGTCGCCACGCACATATTGGGCAAAGGCTATATCGCAGAAGGTGTATTGGTTGTTGGAATTCTTTTCGCCATTCATCAGGTGGGTGGCAAGGCTAAGGATGTTACCCGATGTCTCGATATTGAAACGGATGGTGTAAGCATTCTTGCCGTAAGTCTGTTCACGTGCCCCCAAGGAATTGTAGGAGTAAGTGTAACCCGTCTTGGCGATGAGCAGGTTCTCGTAATTGTATTTCAGAATAGCATTCGTCTTGCCGAGGGAATCAAGATACTGCTCCTTGAATGTTCTGGAAATCCAAGGCATATAGACGTAGTTGACTTCGAGCAGGTCAAAACGGTGTTGCTCGTGTTGGTCCTTGCTGTTCCAGCGGTAGCGCCATGCGGCAGAAAGTACGCGACGTTGAAACTCTGGACGGTTCTGCAAGTTGTATTGCAGCGCAATCTCAGAAAAGGCATTGTGCTCTGTTCCCCATTCGCGTTTCACGTAAGGAAAGAGGAAGGCTGGGAATCCTAATGTGGATTCAGCACCAACTTCCACGTAATTGTTTCCCTCATATCCTTCCAAACCAGTGATGGCTTCGTAGGCACCACGTATTTTGAACATGAACGATTCGGAGCCTCGGAAAAGGTTTTTGTTCTGATAGGAAGTAGAGAGCGCAGCTCCCAAATCACCAGCCGAGTTGGTAGCTTCTACATCAAAACCAAAGGAGTGAGGTTTGGCGTGATTGACCACAATGCTGCAATCAAGGGTGTCTGTGCCTGCACGTTCTGTCAGTTTGATGTTGGAGAAGGCGATGGCACCAAGGCGTGTGTAGTTGGTGTAGGTGCGGCGATAATGACTGTCGTTATACAGTTCATCGGGCTTTACCAATGAGTGGCTGATGAGCAGCCGCTTCCGGAAATGCATGTGATGCTGATACAGGAAATCGTAACCTTTGTAATAGATGCTGTCTGTCGGTTCATCGGAATTGGTTACGTCTGTCAGGAATTTGACAGAGCCAATAGTGTATCGCTTATGCTCCGTAGCTTCGGTACGTCCGTTGTCTTGCTGGCGCTTCACACGCATCTGCACATCAACCTCAGTAGAGTTGCGTGCTGTATCTGCACTGAATCGGATGTCTTCTTTTGTGAATTTGTAATAGCCGTGATTTCTCAGATAAGAAGCGATTCTATTTCTTTCCCCATTCAGAGCTGTCACTTCAAACGGTAACCCGGGCTTCAACAATGAGTATGCGGTGTCTTCCACCATGATGAACTCTTCAAGTCCTTTGTCCTCCACTATGCGTTCTACCTTCCGCATGGTGTAGCGTTCCTTCGGATGCACATTATAGAGCACCTTCATCTTTTTGCCTTTTACAATCTTGAACTCCTCCACCTCTGCTTTCATGTAACCAGCGTTGTTAAGCACCTGTTGGATGTCTGCCATCGTCTTGTCCGCTTTCAAGCTGTCGTACAGAACAGGTGCCTCACCAAGTTTCCTCCAAAATCTGCATGAACGCTTTGTCGTGTCTGTACCTGATAGCATGTAGATTTTCAGCGGCACTCGTGCTCCAAACCATTTCGAGTTGGTTTGCTGGGTGATATAATCCCCAAGCATATATGTCTTCATCACCTCTTCGTCATCGCAGGTGACAGCAACTCCCGTTAGCATGTGCTCTCCTTCTGGGATATATTTATCCACCGAACATGCTCCGATGAGAATGCTCAGCAAAAAGATGAGAAAATATGTGTGCGTTTGATGGAGTTTCACAAGTGAATTGAGCAAAATCTTTGCAAAGGTAGGAAAAAGTTAGGAGTTAGGAGTTAGGAGTTAGGAGTTTTTTCGTACCTTTGTACAAAATAAGTGAAATGATTAGCAAGAACAGAATCAAGTATGTGCGTTCGCTGGAACTGAAGAAGTATCGAAAAGCGGAGGGAGTGTTTGTGGCAGAGGGACACAAACTTGTGGGGGATTTGTTGGATGTTTTTGAGTGTTCATATTTGGCGGCAACTTCTGAATGGCTCTTGGCTCATGAAACTTGGGTGCACACTTATCGTGGTAAGGGTGGTGAAGTTGATGAAGTGACCAATGACGAGTTGAGGCGCATTAGTTTTCAAGAGGCTCCTCAGCAAGTACTCGCTGTATTCAAGCAACCTCAGTATGAAGTGAATCCCAACGAAGTTGTACAGCAGCAGCTCTGTTTGGCTCTTGATGACGTGCAGAATCCTGGTAACCTCGGTACTATTGTCCGCTTAGCCGATTGGTTCGGCATAGAGCATATCTTTTGTTCCAGGGGATGTGCCGACATCTATAATCCCAAAACCGTGCAGGCCACCATGGGGGGGCTTGCTCGTGTACAAGTTCACTACGTGGACTTGCCTCAGATGCTCAGTCTCTTACCTGAGGATGTTCCTGTCTATGGAACATTTCTTGATGGTGACAATCTTTATAAGAAGTCTCTGGACAATCGTGGTCTTATTGTCATGGGTAACGAGGGCAAAGGTATCTCACCCAGTGTCGAGGCGTTTGTCACTGAACGTCTTTATATTCCCAATTATCCTGCTGGCCGTGCAACCTCTGAATCGCTTAACGTTGCTATTGCTACAGCCATTGTCTGTGCCGAGTTCCGAAGATGTCTATAGTTGTTGAGACAGTATCATGACTGCCCAGTTGTTTTGCTCGAGCGTCTGTTTGACGACGAGATGATTTTGACAGGCTATATCAGTCATCTCTGGAATGTCGTCGGTGAAGAAGCCGGAGATGATGAGAGTGCCTTGGGGTGTGAGGTGCTGGACATAGGTGGGCATGTCGATAGTGAGGATATTCTTGTGAATATTGGCGACAATGGTGCTGAATGTTCCCTGAATGGAGGAGGCATCGCCGAGTTGCACATATACATTATTTATATTATTAAGGGTAAAATTCTCCTTGGCATTCTTCACGCTGAATTCGTCGATGTCAATAGCCACGACTTCTTTTGCTCCCCGCATCGCCAAAGCTATGCCTAAAACGCCTGTGCCTGTACCCATATCGAGGACACGTTGGCCGGTGAAGTTTTGCTGAAACAGGAAGGAGGTGATTTGGTAGGTGGTTTCGTGGGCACCTGAGCCAAATGCCATGCGAGGGATAAGTCGTATGCCGAACTCGCGTTCGAGAATTGGGTCGAAACTATTCTGTTCCCATTCTGCATTCCAGTCTTTGTTCTCAAGATGCTGGATTGTATAGGTGCAGGTTGTGTCGGGAAGGAGGAGGTCATGGAGTGTCGCTTGAAGGCTTGCCTCGTCGAATTGCTCTTGGGGAATGTAGGCTTTGAGGCCTGTGTCTGTCATCTCAAAAGAGTCGAAACCTATTTCACATAAAAGAGCTGACAATATATCGCATGTGGCCTCGGAGTAAGGAGTGACAATGATATTGGCGTAGAGGTAAAGCATTTTGTTCAGTTGCTAATATAACTAAGGTTAATGTGAGGGCTAATCCTCTTCTCTGATTGTCATGTCCATGAGGTCTTGATAATCGCCCTTGAATACGTTGATGTCAACATTTCCTTTGATGCCGTCAACTTTGCCCACGTCGGTGTGTTGCCAAAAAGCCCAATCGCCTTTGTACTCAAGGGTATCGACGTAGTAGTGGGCAATCCAATAGGGATAGCGGTCGAAGTCGGGGGTGTTGAGATAGGTGGTACGGAACTTGTAGCCGGTGTAGAGGATAGGGGTGACGCCATAATGCTTCTCGACATAATTCATCCAATGGAGTACCTCACGTCGAAGTTGTTCAGGGGTGCAGTCACCAAGTTCCTCGACATCGAGCACGGGAGGGAGATCATGTTCATCCAGTTGTACCATCTTGCAGAAGTGCTTGGCTTGCGCCTGGCCTGAAGAGGAGGAACTGAAATAGTGGTAGGCACCACGCACGATATCGTTCTTCTTGGCATTGTGAAAGTTCTGGTTGAAATTCTCGTCCCAGATGTTAGTGCCCTCTGTCGCCTTGATAAAGACGAAAGATACGGGTGCACCTTGTATTTGTGCATTGCGGAGTTTATTCCAGTTGATGTCGCCCTGATAATGGGAAATGTCAAGTCCCCGTACCTTCCCGTCCGGATAGATGACATGTCCATAGAGGGCTTTCCAACGGAATGAGTAAGGACCAACAAAGGTGTTGTAGAAAAATGCGATGTAAGCAACGACGATGATGCTGAGTGCAGTCCATAAAACATAAGAAGGCACACGGCGAAGTGGATTCCGTCGTGTGCCTTTCTTTTTGCGTTTTGTTGTCTTACGTTTAGTGGGCATTACTTAGCCTTCTCCAACTGAAGCGTAATGGTTGGTCGGTCGCAAACCTCTGTAGGTCCCCAATATTGGATTGGACCAGGATATACGTATGAGGTTTCCTTTGCCCACTCTTCACGGTGTGAAGCAAAGTACTTGAATGGAGCACCGTCCAACTCAACAAGAGCCTTGCGGATAACAGGCTTCATCTTACCGTTGCGCTTCTCAAGGTTCATCATCATGGTGATTGGCACACCGCCAGCAATCCACTCAGCAGCAGGTGCAGTGGTGTTCTTGATGATGGACATGTAGCCTGTCTTGCCGTTGGCGATGAGGCGAGAGGCGTTGTAGCCGAGTGAGTAGCAGTAGTCTGCATCGTAGTTGGATGGAGCGGCACAACGACCCTCATAACCGAAGAAGTGGTGCTGTGAACCGAACTTGCCGACGTACTTGCCTGACTTTTTCCAGACGGCGAGTTTGTCTGCTACCATGCGAGAGAGCAGTTTCTCTGTTTCGATGAGTGATACCTGTACGTTTCCGTGTGGGTCACGGTCAAGTGCCAACTGTGCGGCAACATCAGCAGGGAGTGAAAGGAAGGTAGCCAGGTTCTCTCTGGATACGCGCTGCTTAACGAACTCAATCTGCTCGTTAGCACTGGTGATGCTCTGAGCCTCTGGCAATGCGAGCACATCGTTCAGTTCTGCAATAAGTTTCTTGATGGCTGGGATGAACTCGATGATGCCTTCAGGAATGAGGACTGTACCAAAGTTGTTGCCTTCTGCTGCACGTGCAGCCACAGCCTTGGCAATGTAAGTGACAATGTCGTCAAGTGACATGGCCTTAGCCTCCACCTCTTCAGAGATGAGACAGATGTTTGGCTGGCATTGAAGAGCACACTCCAAAGCGATGTGAGAAGCTGAACGACCCATCAACTTGATGAAGTGCCAATATTTGCGGGCAGAATTACAGTCGCGCTGGATATTACCAATTAATTCTGAATAGGTTTTGCAGGCTGTGTCGAAACCGAAAGAGGTTTCAATCTGCTCATTCTTCAGATCACCGTCGATGGTCTTGGGACAGCCGATGACTTGCACGCCATATTTCTTGGCTGCGTAGTATTCAGCGAGCACACAAGCGTTGGTGTTGGAGTCGTCGCCACCAATGATGACGAGTGCCTTGATGTTCAACTCACGAAGAATCTGAATGCCCTTCTCGAACTGATCCACCTCTTCCAGCTTGGTACGTCCTGAACCGATAATGTCAAAACCACCAGTGTTGCGGTACTGATCCATGATGTCTGCGGTAATCTCCATATAATTATGGTCAACAAGACCGCCAGGACCCAAGATAAAACCGTAGAGTTTGTTGGCAGGGTTGAGTGACTTTACACCGTCGAACAGACCGGAAATCACGTTATGACCACCAGGAGCCTGACCACCAGAGAGGATGATACCTACGTTGAATGGAGGTAATGCTACGGGCTCGCCTGGCTCGAATGTGATGACAGGCATTCCGTAAGTGTTTGGGAACAGTTCCTTAATTTCAGCCTGGTTGCCTACAGACTGAGTGCCAGCACCTTCAATAGCCTTTACTGGGCCTTGAAGGGCTTTGGGAAGTTTCGGCTGATAAGCAGCACGAGCCTTCTGAAGATTTGAAATTGCCATAGTTCTTTATGTTTTTAGTTTTTAGTGAGAATTTTATAATTGTAGTACTTTTGGAGTGATTCACGAGCAGCCTCAATGTACGTAAGCGCTTCCTTACACTTGTCAGTCACGTACTGCCAGTCTCCTTCCTTCACCTTATCGCTGGGGAAGAGTTTGGAACCCATGCCCACGCAGAACACGCCAGCCTTGAACCATGCAGACAAATTGTCCTCAGTAGGAGCCACGCCACCAGTCACCATAATCTTAGACCAAGGCATTGGTGCCATGAGGTTCTTCACCATCGCTGGTCCATAGACATCACCAGGGAAGAGTTTGGTGAGGTCACATCCGAGTTCCTGTGCAGCGCCCACTTCACTTACAGAGCCGCATCCTGGGCAGTATGGTACGAGGCGACGATTGCACACATGAGCAATCTCAGGATTGAAAAGAGGACCCACAACAAAGCAAGCACCCAACTGGATGTAGAGGGCTGCCGTTGGAGCATCCACAACAGAACCTACACCCAATGCCAATTCAGGGCATTCCTTCGCTGCGAACTTTACACATTCTGCAAACACCTCATGAGCAAAGTCACCACGATTTGTGAACTCAAAAGCACGAACACCTCCATCATAACACGCCTTGATGACTTTCTTAGCTACTTCTGCGTCTTGGTGGTAGAATACGGGCACCATACCCGTATTACCAATCTTGACCATAACGGCCAACTTGTCAAATTTTGCCATATATTAATGCTTCACTTCTAATTTCAAAGTCTAAATCTATATTCTTAACGTTGAACACGACCATTGGCATTGCCACCAGCCAGAGCTTCCACTTCTTCGATGGATACGTGATTGAAATCGCCTGGAATCGTGTGTTTCAATGCTGATGCAGCTACAGCAAATTCCAATGCTTCACCCTGTGTGGGTTTGGTCAGCAATCCATGAATGAGACCGCCAGAGAAGGAGTCACCACCACCTACACGGTCAATGATGGGGTTGATGTCATAACGCTTGCTCTGGTAGAATTCCTTACCATCGTAAATAAGTGCTTTCCAACCATTGTGGGTGGCAGAGAAACTCTCACGGAGTGTGGACACCACATACTTGAAGCCAAACTCTTTCGCCATAGCCTTGAATATGCCCTCATAGCCAGCAGCGTCTGTCACGCCAGCTTCCACGTCAGCATCAGGCTTGAAACCGAGGCAAAGTTCTGCATCCTCCTCATTGCCGATGCACACATCTACATATTGCATCAGTGGACGCATAATCGAGATGGCCTTTTCGCTCGTCCAGAGCTTCTTGCGGAAGTTGAGATCGCAGGATACAGTCACGCCATGCTTCTTGGCAACAATACATGCCTGACGCAGACATTCAGCCGATGCGTCACTAATGGCAGGGGTGATGCCGCTCCAATGGAACCAGTCAGCACCTTCAAATATCTTGTCAAAGTCGAAGTCTTCGGGCTTGGCCTCTGCAATGGCGGAGTTGGCACGGTCATAAATCACTTTCGAAGGACGCATACTTGCACCTGTCTCTGCATAATAGAGTCCGATACGATTGCCTCCACGGGCAATAAAGTCTGTGTTGACGCCAAACTTACGCAGAGCATTCACAGCAATCTGTCCGATTTCGTGCTTAGGCAATTTGCTTACAAACACGCTCTTGTGACCGAAGTTTGCCAAACTGATACCTACGTTCGCTTCTCCGCCGCCTGGTATGATGTTGAATTTGTCAGCCTGAACGAAACGGTAGTTTCCTTCTGGCGAAAGGCGAAGCATGATTTCGCCCATAGTTACGATTTTAGCCATATAAGTTAATGTGTTTCTTGCTATCTCTGATTTAGCGTGCAAATGTAGTGTTTTTTTGTGAGAAAAATGTGCTATTGTCTGGCAAAAAACAAGAAAGAGGCGAATTTTTGTATAAATTAATTTATATGTGATTAAAAAACGTTAACTTTGCACGGATTTTTCACTATGCTACTCGTTCAGCATGTGACTGATTTTAGGATTCAATCGTATTGATAAGGTAAAAAATAGTATGGAGATTACGTCCAAAATCCGAATAAAAGACATCGCGGAGAGTGCTGGAGTGTCGGTAGGCACCGTTGACCGTATCATTCATGGTCGCGGCAATGTTTCGCCTATCAGCATGGAACGGGTACAAAAAGTGTTGGATGAGATCAATTACACCCCCAATCATTATGCATCCGCACTCGCTTCTCACAGTGTGCATCAGTTTGCAGCTATCCTGCCGATGCATGAGGTTGATAGCTATTGGGCGCGTGTGGAAAACGGACTTACTGATGGTGTCCGCCGTTTCAACGACTTTAAAATCTCCTTCAAAGTTTTCCGTTATGATCCCTTCAACACGGAATCCTTCAAGATAGAATGTCAGAGTCTGCTGGACTCTAACCCTGACACAGTCATCATCGGTCCCATCTTCAACTATAACATTATGGCGAAGTTCACCTCGCAGTTGGACAAGCGCGAGATTCCATACGCCTTGCTTGACTCCAACTGGCCAGAGTTCAATCACCGTATCTTCTACGGACAGGATTCCTTGCAGAGTGGTGCCTTTTCTGGACGCATCATGTCGTTGGCAGCCGATGCCACCACCAAGAAAATGGCACTCTTCAAGGTGTTGGGTGAGGGTAGGGTTGCCAGCCGTCAGCAGATGAATCGTGAGGTGGGATTCCGCAAGTATATGGAAGAACATAAGCCTGAGATTGAAATTGTGGATGTAAACCTCTATGTGTATGATAAGCAGGGGATGAACGAGATAATGCGTGATTTCTTTACCGAAAACCCAGACATCCACCATGCCCTTTGTTTCAACTCATCTATCCACATCATTGCCGATTTCTTGCGTACAGAAATGCCGGAGCATCCTCATGTTACGCTGTTGGGATACGATGCTGTTGACGCTAATGTCCAGTGCATCAAGAATGGTTCAGCCGACTTTCTGATTGCACAGCATCCGCAGTCACAGGGATTGGACTGCTTCCGCTCCATGTTCAACTCTTGTGTACTCAAGATGAACATCAAACGTGACCACTACATGGCTATCGAATTGCTGACCCAGGAGAATATAGACTTCTATAAGGATTAATTGAATAAAGAACGTTACGTAAAAGAGAATCAACAATATATAACAAACTTAAAACAACAACCATCTAACCTATTGCATTTATGAAACAAACTTTTATCAGTACCCTCTTTTGGGGATGTTTCTTGATGTGTGCACAACCAATGTTGGCACAAAAAAACAAAGCTCCTCTTGTCTTTTCAGTAGAAAACACAGGTGCCAAGTTTGCAGAACCTAAGTATGGAACGGCTGATCAGATGCCTGATTTTGCCACACTTCCCAATCCTTTCATCTTTGCCGGCGGCAAGAAGGAAGCGAAGGACCTGAAGCAGTGGCAACAGCGTCGTTCTGAGATTGCTCATCAGATTCAACACTATGAGATTGGTACCAAGCCAACTGTGTCAATGGACGATATTGATGCACGTATGTCTGGCGACACGCTGATTGTAGATGTGCATGTCAATGGACAAGTACTTACTCTTTCTACTCCTATCTTTTATCCTAAGGAAGGAACGGCGCCTTATCCACTCATCATTGGAGCCAGCAATAACGCACTTCCTCGCAAACTCTTCACCGACCGCAACATCGCCATGATGGTCTTTTACGAGCGTCAGGTCAACAGCTATTCCCAGATGGGGCGTGGCGCAGGAGGTGGACGTGGCAGCTATGCCTTTGACCGTCTCTATCCTGATTTGAAGGAGAATGGTGCATACAGCGAATGGGCATGGGGCTTCAGCCGCTTGCTTGACGGATTGCAGAAGTTAGGTCCCGAAGTGACCAAGATTGATATGTCGCGTATTGGTGTGACTGGTTGTTCCTATGCAGGCAAGATGGCACTTTTCTGTGGTGCATTCGATGAGCGTGTGGCACTTACCATTGCACAGGAACCTGGTGGTGGCGGTGCTGCCTCATGGCGTGTTTCCCGTACTTTAGGTAATGTTGAGAATCTTGACAAGACGGATTATAATTGGTTCAAGGAGAGCTTAAAAGAGAATTTCGGTGAAGAGAAAGTGAATAGATTGCCCCATGACCGTCATGAACTCGTGGCTATGTGCTGTCCTCGTGCTGTGCTCCTGTTGGGCAACCCTGACTATGAGTGGTTGGCTGACCCCTCCATGTATGTGTCTGCCAATGCCGCCATTAAGGTGTGGGAACGTTACGGCATTGCAGACCGCATCGGATATTCGATTGTTGCAGGTCATGGTCATTGCCAACTTCCAGAGGTGCAATATCCGGAAGTGGAAGCCTTCCTTGATAAGTTCCTCTTGGGCAAGGAAGCCAACACATCTGTCCGCATCGCTCCAGAAGACTACCCGACAAAATACGATCCCAAGCAGTGGATCAAGTGGTAGAGTGACAATGGCATTCGCCTGAGTGCTTAGGGCAAGAATTACAGTTGCAACTGTGGTTCTTGCCTTTTATTTGGCGATAGATGTTGCGGATGATGAGGACAACTACGCAAGCAAGTATGAGAAAGACGATGATTTCTTGTATATTCATAGAAGGTTGCCTAATTGATAAACCAACATGGAGGTGAGCCATGCGAGGAGGGTGGTGTAGAGGGCGGTGAAGCCAGCCCATTTCCATTTGCCAGACTCGTGCTTGATGCCAATGCAAGTCGGGATGCAAGGGAAATAGAGGAGGACAAAGAGCATGAAGGAGAAGGCGGCAAGAGTGGTCATGCCGCTGGTGGTGATGTCGCCGTGATAGAGCACAGCCATGGTGCTGGCAACAATCTCCTTGGCTCCCACACCGGCAATGAGGGCGACACCTTCTTTCCATGCCAATCCGCAGGGACGGATGACAGGCTCTATGAACTTGCCGATTTGTCCAATGTAACTGATTTCCATTTGTTGCTCCTCGGTCATTTCTGCATGATGTGGAAAGTAGCTGAGTGCCCACACGGCAATGCTGGCAACGAGGATGGTTGTACCCATCTTCTTGAGATATTGCTTGCCCTTCTCCCAGGTGTGGCGCCAGACGCTCTTGACAGACGGCATTCGATAAGGAGGCAGTTCCATGACGAAGGGACTGCTTTCGCCCTTCACGATGAAACGGCTGAACATTTTTGCCATCAGTACGCTGAAGGCAATGCCTATGAGATACATGCAGAAGAGGATCAGCGCAGCGTTCTTGGGGAAGAATGCGCCGATGATGATGATATAGACGGGCAGACGGGCGGAGCAGGACATCAGGGGGATGACGAGCATGGTGATGAGCCGTGACTTGCGGTCTTCGATGGTGCGGGTTGCCATGATAGCAGGGATGTTGCATCCAAAACCCATAATCATGGGGATGAATGACTTGCCATGCAGTCCCATGCGGTGCATGATTTTGTCCATGATGAAGGCGGCGCGTGACATATATCCCGAATCCTCCATCCACGAGATGAATGCGTAGAGAATCATGATGTTGGGCAGGAAGACAATCACGCCTCCCACGCCGCTGATGATGCCATCAACAATGAGGTCTTTGAGTGGTCCGTCCGGCATCCATGCGCCAACCCATTCGCCCAGCCACCCGACTCCGGCATCAATCCAATCCATAGGATATTGACCGATGTTGAAGGTGCAGAAGAACATCAGATACATGAGCAGCAGGAAAATGGGGTAGCCCCACACTTGATGCGTGACCACGGCGTCGATGCGCTTGGTCATGAGCCGTTTGTATTTCTGCATTTTCTGAAACGTCTCCTTCATGGCTCCCTGCACATAGCCATACTTGGCATCGGTGATGACTGATTCGCAGTCTTCGCCGTATTCGTCTTGTATTTCCTTTTGGCAGATGTCACGTTCGGCGAAGATGGCGTCGCTGTTGTCTAACTGTCGGACGATGTCGCCCACCTGACGGTCATTTTCCAGAAGTTTGATGGCCAAGAAGCGTGCGGAATAATTGTGGTGAGGCTCAGGATTGACACGTATAAGTGCCTCTACACGCGCGATTTTCTCCTCCAGCAGGACACCATGATTGATGTGAATGTGTCTGGCGGTCTTCTGTTTGCCCTCTGCTATCTCTATGATTTGATGGAAGAGTTCCTTCACACCCTCGCCTGTTTTGCCGACCGTCGGGACGATGGGTGCTCCCAGCAGGGTGCCCAGTTGCTCTATGTCGAGTTTGTTACCGCTCTCGCGCAGTTCGTCGAACATGTTGAGGCCAATAATCATCGGCACGTCCATGTCGATGAGTTGGGTGGTGAGGTAGAGATTGCGTTCCAGGTTGGAGGCATCGATGACGTTGATGATGACGTCGGGATGTTTTTCGATGATGTATTTGCGCACATAGAGTTCCTCGGGGGTGTAGGTCGAGAGGGAATAGGTACCGGGCAAATCGACGAGGTTAAAGTGATAGCCCTCGAAGTCGAAGTGTCCCTCCTTGGCATCCACGGTGACGCCAGAGTAGTTGCCCACCCGTTCGTGAGCGCCGCTGGCTATGTTGAACAGGGTGGTCTTGCCGCAGTTGGGATTACCCACGAACACGACATTGAGTTCGTGCTCCTTGATTTTCGCCACCCGATGCACGATGTCTTCGCATTGGTCGGCTGGCAGGGCGTGGAGATTGGGGTGGGAGGCTTCCCACGCCTTGGCTTCTTCTTCGTTGACCACCTCGACAAGTTCCGCTTCGGCACGACGAAGGCTCACCTCGTAGTCCATGATTTTATATTTCACGGGGTCGTGCAGAGGGGCGTTGAGCAACACCTCCACCATCTCTCCCTTGATGAAGCCCATCTCTACGATGCGTTTGCGGAAACCGCCATGTCCCATCACGCGGACGATGACGCCTGTCTGTCCTGTCTTCAACTCTGATAATCTCATACGTCACGAAATTTGGTACAAAGGTACGACCTTTTCTCATGCTGTACAATACTTAAAAGTGAGTAATTTACTCATTATATATAAATAAAGATGGTTTCGTGCCCTTATCGTCACTTTTTTTTGCTACCTTTGCACTCGAATTGATGATGGGTCATCCTTTGAATCCAATCATAGATTACGATTATTATACATTATATATAATATTATGGAAAGAAAAGTTGCTCTCATTACAGGTATCACTGGTCAAGACGGTTCTTACCTGTCCGAGTTCCTTCTGGCGAAGGGCTATGAAGTTCACGGCACCATCCGCCGTTCATCTGTCGATTATCGCGAACGCATCGCTCATCTCGAAGGCACTCCAAACTTCCACCTTCATTATGCCGACTTGGGCGACTCCATGTCAATGCTTCAAGTGGTGAGCAAGGTGCAGCCTACTGAAATTTACAACCTGGCGGCTCAGTCTCACGTACAGGTGAGTTTCGACTCTCCCGAGTTCACGGCCGATGTCGATGCTGTGGGCGTGCTTCGTGTGCTGGAGGCAGTTCGTCTCTGTGGACTGGCCGACAAGTGCCGCATCTATCAGGCATCCACGTCAGAGCTGTACGGCAAGGTCGAGGAAGTTCCTCAGAACGAGAAGACCCCGTTCCATCCTTACTCTCCCTATGCCGTGGCAAAACTCTACGGCTTCTGGATTGTGAAGGAGTATCGTGAGGCCTACAACATGTATTGCTGCTCAGGCATCCTCTTCAATCATGAGAGTGAGCGCCGTGGCGAGACCTTCGTGACGCGTAAAATCACCCTCGCCGCTGCACGCATCGCTCAGGGCAAGCAGGAGAAACTCTATCTCGGCAATCTTTCATCCCTCCGCGACTGGGGCTATGCCAAGGACTACGTGGAGTGCATGTGGCTGATTCTTCAGCAGGAGAAGCCTGAGGACTTCGTGATTGCGACGGGTGTTCAGCATTCTGTGCGCGAGTTCGCCTACTATGCCTTCAAGGCCGCTGGCATTGAACTGAAGTTCGAAGGCGAGGGCATGGACGAGAAGGGTATCTGCATCGCCGGTCCCGACCAGCTCGTCGGCAAGACCCTCGTGGAGGTGAGCGCCGACTTCTACCGTCCCACCGACGTGGTGAACCTCTGGGGCGACCCGACCAAGGCGAAGGAGAAGCTGGGCTGGAATCCGCAGACTACCTCATTCGAGCAGCTCGTCTCCATCATGGTGAAGCACGACATGGAGAAGGTGGCAGCCGACCACGTGGCCTCCGTCATGAGAACCAACCTCGCAGAATATTTGGAAAAAGGACTTGTGAAGTAGCGTTATGTTAGACAAGAACAGCAAGATATTTGTGGCAGGGCACCACGGACTGGTGGGCTCCGCCATCTGGAACAACCTCAAGTCCCGCGGCTATGAGAACCTTGTGGGCAAGTCCCATGCGGAGCTCGACCTGCTCGACCCCGTAGCCGTGAAAAAGTTCTTCGACGACGAACAGCCCGATGCCGTCGTGCTGGCGGCAGCCCATGTGGGCGGCATCATGGCCAACCTCCAGTATCGCGCCGATTTCATCTACCAGAACCTGCAGATCCAGCAGAACGTCATCGGCGAGGCATGGAAGCACGGCGTGAAGAAACTCCTCTTCCTCGGCTCCACCTGCATCTATCCCGGCGAGGCTCCGCAGCCTATGCCTGAGGATTGCCTGCTGACCTCTCCGCTCGAGTACACCAACGAGCCATACGCCATCGCCAAGATTGCCGGACTCAAGATATGCGAGAGCTTCAATCTCCAGTACGGCACCAACTACATCGCCGTCATGCCTACCAACCTCTATGGCCCCAACGACAACTTCCACCTCGAGAACTCCCACGTGCTTCCCGCCATGATTCGCAAGATTCATCTTGCCAAGTGCCTCAACGAGGGCGACTGGGAAGCCGTCCGCAAAGACCTCGGGCTGAGACCCGTCTCCATGAAGGTTCCCAAGATGATAGACGGGCAGGGCGCCCAGGACGAAGGAAAGTCGCAGGCCACGCAGACCATCATGGCGACTGCCATGAGCGACGAGCAGACCATCCTGCAGGTTCTCCGCCACTACGGCATCACGCCCCAGACCGTCACCCTGTGGGGCACGGGAGCCCCCATGCGCGAGTTTCTCTGGAGCGAGGAGATGGCAGACGCCTCCGTCCATTGCCTGCTCAACGTCGATTTCAAGGACGTCGTCGAGAAGAGCGACTTCACCGTCAACCGTGACGGCATCAGGGAAATCCGCAACTGCCACATCAACGTCGGCACGGGCAAGGAAATCTCCATCAAGGAAGTCGCCGAGCGCATCATGCAGGAGATAGGCTTCAGGGGCGAGCTACGCTGGGACGCGACCAAGCCCGACGGCACGCTCAAGAAGCTCACCGACGTCTCCAAGCTCCATCGTCTGGGCTGGCACCACACCATCGAGATTGACGAGGGCATCCACCGCCTCTACCAGTGGTATCTCCAGGGCATCTGCATCAACCACCAGCAGGGGTGAGCACAGGTGCCTCTGAGCTCTCAGCGGTGCTTCTGCAAGGTCACAAGAGATACGCTGAGCAGTCAGCGGACAAAAAACTTAAAATAAAAGAACCACAGATTACACAGATATAGTAACTACAGGAAAAGAAAATCAGTTTAATCCGCAAAATCCGTGTTCGAAAAATAGAAACGTGGAATCTGTGGGAGAAAAGAATATCAATGAAGAGAGAGGCGGGGATGTCCCGCCTCTCTCGCTATTTGTTTCTTATGGATGTCATTGATAGGTTATAGCCCCCGTCCGTGGCAGTTCTTGTATTTCTTGCCGCTGCCGCAGGGGCATGGGTCGTTGCGGCCTATCTTGGGGCCGTTGTTGACGATGGGGGAGATGGGCTGGCGGGCGCGGGTGTCGGTCTGTGCTGCCTGTGCCTGCTGGCGCTGGGTCTCGGAGGGCTCGTCGAGGTTCTGGTGGGACTCGGTGATGTGCTCCTGGCGGGGTTCTTCCATGGATGATGCGGGTGCCTGGTGGACGTCGCGCTCTTCGGCGATGGGGATGGAGCAGCGCATGAGGACGGAGATAGTTCCGTCGTTGATTTCGTTGACCATCGTGTCGAAGAGGTTGACGGACTCGAGCTTGAAGATGAGCAGCGGGTCTTTCTGTTCGTAGGATGCGTTCTGCACGGAGTGCTTGAGTTCGTCGAGGGCCCGGAGGTTTTCCTTCCATGCGTCGTCGATGGTGTGGAGGAGGATGGCCTTCTCGAAGGCGACGAGGATGGAGTTGCCTTCGGTTTCGTAGGCTTCCTTGAGGGGCACGCTGATCTGATAGACGCGGCGTCCGTCGGTGATGGGCACGAGGATGTTCTCGTACTGCTGTCCCTTGGCTTCATAGACCTGCTTGATGACGGGGTATGCGACTGAGGCGAGACGGGCGGTGCGCTTCTTGAAGGAGTCGATGACGGTGTCGAAAGCCTGGTCTTCGAGTTTCTCGCGGCTTTCGTTCTCGAAGGTCTCCATGTCGAAGGGTATCTCCATGGCGAAGATGCGGAGGAAGTCTTCCTTGCAGCTTTCGTAGTCGCCGTTGTGGAGGATGTGGATGACGCGGTCCCATATCATGTTGGCGATGTCCATGCCGATGCGTTCTCCCATCAGGGCATGGCGGCGGCGCTCGTAGATGACCTTGCGCTGCTTGTTCATCACGTCGTCGTATTCGAGCAGACGCTTGCGGATGCCGAAGTTGTTTTCCTCGACTTTCTTCTGGGCGCGTTCGATGCTCTGGTTGATCATCTTGTGCTCGATCATCTCGCCTTCTTCGAATCCGAGACGGTCCATGACCTTGGAGATCCGGTCGCTGGCGAAGAGGCGCATGAGCTTGTCTTCGAGGGATACATAGAAGACGGAGGAGCCCGGGTCGCCCTGACGGCCGGAACGGCCTCGCAGCTGTCTGTCCACGCGGCGGCTCTCGTGTCGCTCCGTGCCGATGATGGCGAGACCTCCTGCTGCCTTCACTTCGTCGGAGAGCTTGATGTCGGTACCGCGGCCTGCCATGTTGGTGGCGATGGTCACGGCTCCAAGCATTCCCTGCTTTTCGACCTTGTTGCCGTCGGCGTCGGTCTCGTAGTAGGTGCCCATGGTGCTCTGGCCGGCGAGGGCCACGATGTCGGCCTCCTTCTGGTGGAGCTTGGCGTTGAGCACCTGGTGGGGAATCTTGCGCATGTTGAGCATTCGGGACAGGAGCTCGGAGATCTCGACGGAGGTTGTGCCGACAAGGGTGGGGCGTCCGCTGTTGCGCATCTTCACGATTTCCTCGATCACGGCATTGTATTTCTCGCGGTTGGTCTTGTAAACGCGGTCGTTCATGTCGATGCGGGCAATGGGCCGGTTGGTCGGAATCTCCACGACATCGAGCTTGTAGATGTCCCAGAATTCGCCCGCCTCGGTGATGGCCGTACCGGTCATGCCTGCTAGCTTGTGGTACATGCGGAAGTAGTTCTGCAGCGTAATCGTGGCGAAGGTCTGTGTGGCTGCCTCGACCTTGACGCGCTCTTTGGCTTCGACTGCCTGATGGAGTCCGTCGCTCCAGCGGCGTCCCTCCATGATGCGGCCTGTCTGCTCATCGACAATCTTCACCTCGCCATCCATGATGACATAGTCGTCGTCCTTCACGAACATGGTGTATGCCTTGAGCAGCTGCTGGATGGTGTGCACGCGCTCGGACTTCAGGGCGTAGTCCTGCATGAGGACGTCCTTCTTGGCGAGTCGCTCATCCTCGTTTTCGAACTTCTCGTTCTCCAGTTCGGACAGCTGGGTGGTGATGTCGGGTAGGACGAAGAATGTGTCGTCCTTCACGATGTTGGCGATGAGTTGGTTGCCCTTGTCCGTCATCTCCACCGACTTGAGTTTCTCGTCCACCACGAAGAACAATGGCTCGATGGCCTCCGGC
>CADCQH010000215.1 GCA_902803605.1 uncultured Bacteroidales bacterium
GAAGCCTCCATGAACACGAACGAACTGGTGTGGAATGCCCGCATCTCCAAACGTCTGCCCAAACAGAACCTGACCATCCTCTTCGACGGCTTCGACTTGCTGGGCAACCTCTCCAATGTGCGTCGCTACGTCAATGCCCAGGGACGCACCGAAGCCTTCTACAACGTCATTCCCTCTTACGGTCTCCTTCACGTGATTTACCGCTTCAATAAGGAACCTAAGAAGAAGAGCCAAGAGTGAAGAAGAACCAAGAATGAAAAAAAGGAGGGTGTGCCGATGGTGGCATACCCTCCTTTGATGATGTTATGATGCTGCAAGCCTTACTGCTCGTCGAGCGCTTTCAGTTTGGCTTTGACCTCTTCCTTGTCTGCCTTGAGCTTCTCCATCTTGCGGTTCAGTTCCTCGATGAGGCTGTTGCCCTGCTTGGATTTGCTGCTGAGGGTGAGGAAGCCGAGATTGTTCTCGTAGGTCTTGATTTCGTTGTTGAGGATGTCTAACTGACGGGTGAGGCGTGAGCGTACATCACCTCCGTTGCCTCCCTTGATGCTCTCCTTGAAGCGGTCGATGCGACGCTTGGCGGCATGTTCGTTGGCATAGCCGTAGAGACGATCCATCTGTTCGCGGAGGAGTTTGTAGAGCTTGTCCTTCTCCTTGAAAGGCACGTGGCCAATCTGGTTCCACTCTTCCTGCGCTTCACGGAGTTTGCTACGAAGGTCACCTTCGAACTCTTCAGGTACGATGGCTGCGAGGGTGTCGATGATGGCACGCTTCTTCTCCAAGTTTGCGTGTTGCTCTTCGTTTGCGCCCTTGTTTGCCTCTTTCTTGGCTGCGAAGAAGGCATCGCAGGCTGTGTTGAAGCGCTCCCAGATCTGGTCGCTGTACTTCTTGGGCACGCTGCCTATTTCCTTCCACTTCTTCTGCAAATCCACGAGGGTATCTGTGGTGGCCTTCCAATCCGTGCTTTCCTTCAGCGCTTCTGCCTGCTCGACGAGTTCGAGCTTGAGGGCGTAGTTCTGGTTGAGGGTATCGCGTACAGTCTGGAAATAAGCGTTCTTGCTGGTGAAGAAATGGTCGCAAGCGGCACGGAAGCGCTCGAAGATTTTGGTGTTCATCTTTTGGGGCGCATAGCCGATGGTTCTCCATTCTGCTTGCAGAGCCGTCACCTTCTCGGACATGGCGTTCCAGTCGGCAAAGGTCTTCAACTCTTCGAGGTTGAAACCCTCGATGGTCTCGCAGATGGCGGTCTTCTTGGCCAAGTTCTCTTCTTCCTTCTGCTTGCGTGCCTCGAAGAACTCCTGATGGCGCTTGTTGATGACGGTGGAAGCATCCTTGAAACGGTTCCATATTTCTTCACGCAGGTCGCTTGCCACTGGTCCTGTCTCGCGGAAGTCCTGATGCAGTTGCTGCAACTTGCGGAAGGCGACGATGATGTCGGTCTCCTCAGACAGTTTCTCTGCAGCCTCGCAGAGGGCAGTCTTGCGTTCCAGGTTCTTCTTGAAGTCGTAAGCACGCAGTTCGTTGCTCAGTTTGAGTGTGTCGTAGAAGGCCTCGACCGCCTGCTGATAGGTCTTCCAGAGGGTAGTGGCCTTGTCGGCAGGCACTTCCTTGATGTCATTCCATTGCTGCTGGAGTTCCTTGAAGTCGTTGTAGCCGCGATTGATTTCATCAGGATTCTCTGTGAGTGCCTTTATCTTGTCGATGATTTCGAGTTTCTTCTGATAGTTTTCCTCGCGCTCTTGTTCCAAAGCCGCTGCTGCTGCTGCACGCTTCTCACGGATGGCGGCCATCAGTTCCTTGAAGGCGGTCTCCTCTGGGTCTGGCTCTGGGGCATACTCCTCGGCAGCACCTCCTTCTTCGATGAACTTCTTGTAGGCTGCATCGGCTTCGGCACGATGGATGCGGTAGAAGTTGCTCTTGAGGCTGTCGAGTTCTTGGCGAGTGACCTCTTCGTCGCTTTCTGCAATTTCCTTGAGTCGGTTCACGACCTCGGTTTCTGTCTCATAAGCAACGATAGAAGTGGTTGAGGTTTCTGCCTGAGGCTCTTCGACAGCGTCTTCACTCGCAGGCTCAGCGGTTTCTTCGGTCGCAGGCGCTGCAACGGCTGTTGTCTCTTCTGCTGCAACGGATTCTGTTGCAGGTTCTGCTGTAGATTCAACTACAGGTTCCTCAGTGGGGTTCTGAATTTCAGTCATAGTTTTAATGTATTATATTAAGCATAATTGTATAGACATAGACAACTGCTGCAGGAATGGCGAGCAGTGAACTATCAAAGCGATCGAGCATACCTCCATGCCCAGGAAGGATATTGCCAGAATCCTTGATGCCCAGTCGACGCTTGAGCAACGACTCCGTGAGGTCGCCCCATGTGCCGACAATGACAGTGAGCAGGGCAAGACCTGCCCACAGAAGGCGGCTCAGCGTGTCGGAGAGCGTCTCTGCAAATGGAACGAAACTGGCAATGATTTGTGATGCTGCAATGGCTGTGATGCCTCCACCGATACTGCCTTCCCATGATTTCTTGGGAGAAATGCGTGGGAAGAGATGGTGCTTGCCCAGCCACGAACCGAACAGGTAGGCACCTGTGTCACTTGCCCACAAGAAGATGAACAGGGACAGGGCGTACCAATAGTAGTAGGACACTCCAGCGGGAGTGCTGATGAAACAAAGCGTGTTTAGCGAAGCGAATGGCAGAGCGATGTACAGCTGTGCCATGAAGGTCATGCCCCAATTCTGAATGTTGTCGGGGCGGTCAAAGTATATTTCAGATACCAGAAGGTAAATGACGGAAATGAGGTAGGGGATGAACACCTCTGCCCCCATGATGTTGGTGTTGAATGCCCACACAGCCACAAACAGGTAGGCGGCTGCAGCAGTGGTGATGAAACGGTTGACATGCAACTGCATGTGACGATTGACAATCGTAGTGAATTCCCACACCGTCATCGCTGTGATGATGGTGAAGAGAATCAGCAGAGAGTAGGGGTTGAACACGATTCCGCCCACCAGGACGATAACGAATAGTGCACCCGTGATGGCACGTATGATTAGATTCTTCACGTTTCTTTAGGTTTGTCTGGTTCTGTCGGTGGTTCTGAGGACGGATTGGCTGTACCTTGTCCGTTCTCCTTTGCCTTTTCGGCTTTCTCTATGACCGCCTGAACGATTTTCTGACGGATGAATTCCTCATTCTCCTTCTTATGGTCGGTCGAGTTGTTAGGCTGTTCCTCCTCTTTCTTTTCCTCATCGGCATTGGCAGCCAGGATTTCGTCTGTACGGGAGGTCCAAGGACGCTTGCCAAAGATTTCTTCGAGGTCTTCGGCAAAGATGACTTCCTTGTCGATAAGTTTCTGTGCCAACTGCGCATGACCCTCCTTGTGCTCTAAAAGCACCTTCTTGGCACGTTCGTATTCACCTGCGATGAGGGTACGCACCTCCTCGTCGATGGTCTCGGCAGTCTTGTCGCTGTAAGGCTTGCTGAACTGGTACTCCTGATTGTCGTAGTAGCAGAGGTTGGGCAGTTTGTCACCCATACCAGCATAGGCAATCATGCCATAGGCACGTTTGGTCACCTTCTCCAAGTCGTTCATGGCACCTGTCGAGATGCGTCCGGTGAAGAGTTCCTCAGCGGCACGACCACCCAATGTGGCACAAATCTCGTCGAGAATTTCCTCCTTGGTGGAGATTTGGCGTTCCTCAGGCATGTACCAGGCAGCGCCAAGGGCTTGACCACGTGGTACGATGGTGACTTTCACCAAAGGATTGGCGTATTCGAGGAACCAGGAGATGGTGGCGTGTCCTGCTTCGTGCAAGGCAATGGTACGCTTCTCCTGTGCTGTGAGCAGTTTGGTCTTCTTCTCCAGACCTCCGATGATGCGGTCAACGGCATCGAGGAAGCATTGCTTGTCCACCCATTCCTTGTTGTTGCGTGCAGCGATAAGGGCTGCCTCGTTGCAGACGTTGGCGATGTCGGCTCCAGAAAAGCCTGGTGTCTGACGTGCCAACTGTGCCACTTCCACTGTCTCGTCTATCTTGAGGGGCTTCAGATGCACCATGAAGATTTCCTTGCGTTCGTTCAGGTCAGGCAAATCGACGTGGATCTGACGGTCGAAACGTCCAGCACGGAGTAGGGCACCATCCAGAATGTCTGCACGGTTGGTGGCAGCCATGATGATGATACCGCTGTTGGTGCCAAAACCGTCCATCTCTGTGAGCAACTGGTTCAGGGTGCTTTCACGTTCGTCATTGCCACCCATTGCTGCCGTCTTGCTGCGAGCACGACCGATGGCATCAATCTCGTCAATGAAGATGATGCAGGGGGCTTTAGCCTTGGCCTGCTGGAAGAGGTCACGTACACGACTGGCACCCACACCCACGAACATCTCTACAAATTCAGAACCAGACAGGGAGAAGAACGGTACACCAGCCTCACCTGCCACAGCCTTCGCCAGCAATGTCTTACCCGTTCCAGGAGGACCCACCAAGAGGGCACCCTTTGGAATCTTACCACCTAAGTTCGTGTATTTCTCCGGAGTTTTCAGGAAATCTACAATCTCCTGCACCTCCTGCTTGGCTCCTGCCTGTCCTGCCACATCCTTGAATGTGATTTGTGGCGAGTTTTTGTCGTCTTTCTCAAAGAGTTGTGCTTTCGACTTGCCGACGGAGAATATGCCGCCAGCACCTCCCATGAAGCCTCCTCCTCCCATGCCTCGCATGATGAAGATCCAAATGAGGATGATGATGACGAGGGGGGCGAAGTTCCACAAGAGGTTGCTGATGAAGTCGTTTTCACGTTCATAAGTGACCTTGCCCTTGAAATTGCCCTCTTTGTTCTGTTCGTCGAGGTAGGTTTCCAAGTTCTCGATGGAGCCAAACTCCACCTTGATGCGGGCAGGCTTCTTGCTCTTGTTGGCCACACCATACACCTGCTTCTCGTGCTTGGCGTCGATGGCGAGGGTGAGGGTGTTGTTGTCCTTGTTGATGGTCACGTCTGCCACATACCCCTTAGTCACAAATTCCTTGAAGGTGGTGTAATCGACACTGCGAGAGGCAGAGGTGTCGTGACGGGTGAAAATCATGAATGCGAGTCCTGCGATGAGCAAGATGTAGAGCCACGTGAAATTGAAGCGTGGCTTTTGCATTCTGTTATTGCTGTTATTGCCGTTATTGTTATTCTTCTTTGTTTCCATGTTTCGTTAGTCAATGTCTGGAATGTCTGTGATTTCAGCATCTTCCCAAAGGTGGTCCACATCGTAGAACTCGCGTGCATCTGGTACGAAGATATGTACCACAACGTCGATGTAGTCGATGGCTACCCAGAGATTGTTTCTTGTGCCGTCTGCTGCTGATGGACGTATGTTCAGTTCCTTGCGAGTGAAATCACGAACGGATTCTGTGATGGCTGCCACTTGGCTGGGCGAGTTGCCTTCGCCGATGACCAGATATTTGGTGATGGTGTCGTCAATCCCCTCAAGGTTGACTACACGTATTTTCTTTCCCTTCTTTTCCTGAATGCCTGCGACGCAGGACTTTACCAACTTTTCGGTTTCTGTCATTTATTATATTAATTATGTTGCATTAGTTATCTTCCAACTCTTTCTTCTTCTTTTCTTCTATCATCTGGAAGTCTTTGGGACGCAGCACGAAGTTGCTGCCTAAGTATTTCTCCTTGACGATGGGGTTGCTGGCCAGTTCCGGTGGCGTTCCCTTGAAGAGGATGCGACCCTCGAAGAGCAGGTAGGCACGGTCAGTGATACAGAGCGTCTCCTGTACGTTGTGGTCTGTGATGAGGATGCCGATGTTCCTGTCCTTCAGTTTCCACACCACATACTGGATGTCCTCCACGGCGATGGGGTCAACGCCGGCAAAGGGTTCGTCAAGCATGATGAACTTGGGGTCGATGGCCAGACAGCGTGCAATCTCGCAGCGTCTGCGTTCACCGCCAGAGAGTTGGTTACCCTTGTTCTTCCTCACTTTCTGCAGGTTGAACTCATCCAGCAATCGTTCCAGATGTTCTCGCTGTTCATCAGTCGATTTGTATTTCATCTCCAGCACTGTCATGATATTGTCCTCTACACTCATGGTACGGAACACGCTGGCTTCCTGTGCCAGATAGCCCACACCCTTCTTTGCACGGGTCGAAACTGGGTCTTTGGTGATTTCCTCATCATTGATGAACACCTTGCCGCTGTTGGGCACCACCAAACCCGTCGTCATGTAGAACGACGTGGTCTTTCCTGCTCCGTTCGGTCCTAACAACCCTACAATCTCTCCTTGACGCACACTAATGGACACGTTGTTGGCAACTGTTCTCTTTCCGTATGTCTTGACCAGATTGCGGGTGTAGAGTGTGTTCCGTTCGTCAGAAAACTCGGGTATGTTCTCATCGCCTGCGTTAGTGCTTATGGATGGTATTTTTTGCTCCATATCAATTCAAATGAGTTACAAAAGTACGAATTGTTTGCCGATTACTCGCTTTCTAAAACAAAAAACTATGTTAAAACCCGTTCTTTTGAACAAAAATGACTAATTTTGCCCCAACTTTTGCTATTTATAACTCATTAAATTCGCAATAGACGTGCTTTCAATAAAGAGTGGAATGACTCATTTGGGCAGATATGTACTGCTGATGGGTCGCGTGCTTTCACAGCCAGATAGGTGGCGGATGTTCCTCAAACAGTATGTGACCGAGATGTATCAGTTAGGCTACAACTCGATAGGCATCGTGCTCATCATCTCCTTCTTCATCGGTGCCGTGATATGTCTTCAGATTAAGTTGAACATTCAGAGCCCCTGGATGCCTCGTATGGTGGTGGGTTATACCACCCGTGAAATCATGTTGCTGGAATTTTCGTCCAGTATCATGTGTCTGATTTTGGCGGGCAAAGTCGGTTCAAACATTGCTTCAGAAATTGGTACAATGAGAATAACTCAACAAATTGATGCTCTTGATATTATGGGAGTCAATTCTGCTAACTATCTTATTCTTCCGAAGGTGATAGGACTGATGACCATCATGCCGATTCTGGTTACGTTGAGTGTGGCAGCTGGCATCATGGGTGCCTATGCTACGTCCTTGATGGGAACGACGACTGTGCCTGAGTTGGATGAGGGTTTCCGTTACCAGTTCAACCAATGGTTCTTTTGGTGTGGTATGATCAAGGCGGTAGTCTATGGCTTCATCATCACCAGCGTCTCCGCCTATAAAGGCTACACGGTCGAGGGCGGCAGTGTGGAGGTGGGTAAGTCAAGTACGGATGCCGTTGTCACCAGCAGTATTCTCATTCTCTTTTCTGATATATTCCTCACAAATATGCTGACATGATTAAGGTAGAACATTTATATAAGAGTTTTGAGGACAGGGAAGTGCTCAAGGACATCAACGCCACGTTTCGTGATGGAGAGGTCAACCTCATCATTGGTCAGAGTGGTAGTGGAAAGACGGTGCTGATGAAGAATATCGTGGGGTTGCTCACGCCAACAAAGGGCAGTATCTACTACGATGAGCGAGATTTCGTGTCCTTGTCGAAGAAAGAGAAGATCCTCTTGCGCCGTGAGATGGGCATGATTTTCCAGAGTGCAGCGTTGTTTGATTCCATGTCTGTGTTGGACAACGTGATGTTCCCCCTCAATATGTTCTCCTACGATGCCTATGAAGATCGTAAGAAACGGGCACTTGACTGTCTGGCACGTGTCAACCTGCAAGGGGCGGAAAACAAGTTCCCTGGCGAGATTTCTGGTGGTATGCAGAAGCGTGTGGCTATCGCTCGTGCCATCGTCTTGCAACCCAAATACCTCTTCTGCGACGAACCTAATTCGGGTCTTGACCCCAAGACCAGCATTGTGATTGATGAACTCATCGCAGGCATCACCCATGAGGACAAAATCACCACTATCGTCAACACCCACGACATGAACTCCGTGATGGGCATTGGCGAGAACATCACCTTCATTTGCGAGGGTCGGGCGGAATGGCAGGGTAACAACAAGGAGATTATGGATGCCACCAACACGAAACTGGAAGATTTCATCTTTGCCAGCGACATCTTGCGTCAGGCAAAGGAACTGCACGACCAACAGAAGAAATGATTGTTTGTATAGCGGAGAAACCGAGTGTGGCACGTGACATTGCCAATGTGCTGGGTGCCAGAGAGTCGAAGCAGGGCTACATCGAGGGCAATGGCTATCAGGTCACATGGACGTACGGACATCTGTGCGAACTCAAGGAACCTGATGAATACAATCCCCGTTGGAAGCGTTGGGACTTATGGGATCTCCCCATGATTCCCCAGCGTTATGGCATCCGCTTGAAGAATGATGATGGGGTGCAGCGTCAGTTTGCCACCATCGAGAAACTCATGCAGGCAGCAGATTGCATCATCAACTGCGGTGATGCCGGACAGGAGGGCGAGCTCATCCAGCGATGGGTGATGCAGAAGGCTGGGGCGAAATGTCCAGTCAAACGTCTCTGGATTTCATCGTTGACGGAAGAAGCCATTCGTGAGGGTTTCAACAACCTGAAAGACCAGATTGAATACCAGTCACTCTATGAGGCAGGGCTTTGCAGAGCCATTGGTGACTGGACGCTTGGCATGAACGCCACACGTCTCTACACTCTTAAATACGGACAACAGAAACAGGTGCTCTCCATCGGGCGGGTACAGACCCCGACTTTGGCGCTTATCGTGCGTCGCCAGCAGGAAATAGAAAGTTTTGTGCCCAAGCAGAGTTGGGTGTTGTCAACCCTCTATCGCGACACCAAATTTACAGCCATTGCTCACGATGAAGAAGCGGAAGCAGAGGATGCTGCAGAGGTGAAAGAGGCTGCTGAACAAGGTAAGACTATTAAAAGTAAATATCCTATATTCAGACAAATAGAATATTTAACTAAAGAAGAAGGTGAAGAAGTGCTTCATGCCATAGAGGGACAACCC
>CADCQH010000216.1 GCA_902803605.1 uncultured Bacteroidales bacterium
CAAACGTCGATAACTTCGAGCGAAGCGATAACTTCTATAACTCCTTAACTCCAAAAAAGTTGAGCACTTGCGAAACTTTAGTTAAATAATTATATATAATGAATAGAAGTATATCTATCACTTACCTACCATGCTGAATAGAAACTGTCATCTGTCATCTGTAAGGGAGGAATGTGAAAGGAGGTGACAGGAGGGATGAGAGAGTGTGACTGACAGGAGGAGTGACAGGTGTCGGACATGTTGGCAGTTGAGGAGAGTCTGAGGGGTTGCTGGCATGATGTTTGTATGGATGTGGGGCAGTATGTACATATTATAATAGACTCCTCATGAGAACATCACCTAAAATAGGGCACTCACACACGGAGCAGATGAACTTGATACATGAGTTCGTCTGTCGTTTTGACGTGCAGTTTCTGCTCTATGCCATCAATGGCAGACGTTTGGATGAGGAGCAGATTGTCAGCATCACTAACGACATCAGCGAATATCTTGTGAAACTGAAGCGTCAGAAGGAGCACCTGTTCAAATTCAACAAGACGTTCAACAAGCATTGGGCCACTGAGGACAATGGCTGCTTCGATTCTTCCATCAAGCAGTCGAGGCGCATCCGCAGCGGTTTGGCAGGCATCAAGAAGGTGTTCATGATGTTTTGCAAGCCCAGCCGGAAGCAGTTGCCTGTGGGCATGTCCACTCCTCAGGCTTACGAGCGGTCGCTCATCAGCACGCCTCATTATAGCGCTGACCTTTACGGACTGGAGAGCTATCCGCCGTGCGTGACAGAGTTGTTCCGCGTGATGCTGGAGTTCTATGACCTGTTGGATGACTGCATTGCGGAGTGCAAGCGTGCGTTGGCAGAGGAGAAGGAGAAGAAGTCCGATCCTGACCAAACATGGGAGTTGCTGATTGCTGACTGTGAGCAGAGCAAGCGGCAGCACTTCCTCATCATCGAGGCGATGGAGCAAGACCCTGCGCTGAAGAAGGCGCTGATGGAGTCGAAGCATATCACGTCGGACGATGCGAATCCTGTGCTGAAGGAGTACAAGCGTGCGAAGATGGAGCAGAGGGAGAAGACTTTTGCCCAAGACTGGTTCCATCGCGCATCGCCTCAGGATGTGGACAGAATTACTCTTGTGAAGGCTTTCTCTGAGGCTGACGAAGACCCGAACATGATGGTTGCGATGACGCTGTTCGGAAAGGAAAAGGAGCGTATCCTGCGCATCAATTATGCCATAGACCACTTTGATAAGCTGCTTCCAGAGAAGTGCAAGCGTGGCGTCATTCCTGCCTTGCATCTTTATTTCTTCATGGAATGGTGCAATCCGCTAGTGGGTGTGGAGTCCTGGCTCACTTATTTCAACAAACGCTATAAGGAGTGTGGCGGCAAGTGGAAGACCATCGGTTTGTCTGCCATCAATGGGGCAAAGTCAAAGTACAACAACGAGAGGGTCAAGGCCGTCATCGAGAAGTATGAAAGAACGAAGGAGGACATTAGGGAGAATCTGAAAGAAATGCTCTCAAACGTCACATTTCAGGAGAAAACAGCTTAAGGCACCAAGATTTGGTGTCTTTTTTTTATGCCATGAACTGAGGTTCGTGAAGAGTGTTCGTGTGTCTTTGTCTGATGACATGTTTACACGATACGAAGGTTCGTGGTTTGTTTCGTGTGGTTCATGTAGTGTTTCGTGTAGATGAGCTTATGCACGAAAGATTTCTTTTTTACACGAACAGATGGTTACGTGTAAGGTGTCTGCACAGCTCATTGCACGAAATGGGTAAAAGATTGATTTATACATGTATAAGTGGCTTATTTACCACCTCTCCAAGATTCCACTTATTCGTTTGGATGGTTGAAAATATATGCCTAACTTCGCATCGGAATTCCAATCAAACCGCAGGAACCTGCACAAAAAAAGTAAAAATTATGACAGAATATATTTTTGCAATCAACCCTCGTCTGAAGGACAGTACGACGGGGAAGACGATGGGAAAGTACCATCGCGGTTATGCCGAGCCAGCAACGGCGGAGCAAGTATTAACAATGATCACGCGTGAGGACGTGAAGCAGATGGTGGAGCGCATCCGAAACGGAGAGGAAGCCTTGAAGGACGAGTTGCCAACCGTCTGCCCTCATTATGCGCAGTTCAAGGACAACCACAGGGCGCAGGCTGACATCATGCCTGAGGCGTTCACGTTCAAGACTTGTGTGGATGTGGACGACAAGGAGAAGGTGGCGCAGGCCATCCAGCGTGCCCAGGAGGTGAACACCGACCCCTTCAGCGATTGGGAGGGAATGGTGGAGTACATCGACTACTCGCCTCGCAAGAAGGTGCACATCTGGATTCGACTGCCTAAAGGCATGACCATCCGTGAGGCTCAGGAGGCGTTCTGCAAGGAGATTGATGTGCCCTTCGACGAGAGCTGCATCACGCCTGAGCGCTACATCAACATGACTGGCGATGAGATTTATCGCTCTGAACGTTGGTTGCAGCCTCTTGCAGCCGATGAGGTAAAGGAGCGCAGGGAAGCCTATCTCCAGCGTGGATTGGATGTAGATGGACGCCCTCTGAAGCCTGTGGAGGTGAAGAAGGCTGCCGCATCGGACAAGGCCGCATCGTCAGCAGCCTACAGCGACGAGGTGGTGAAGGCCAACGAGCGCACCAGATTCATCATGAAGGAGTGTCTGAAGGAGGCTGGATTGCAGCAGAGTGACTTCACCGACGAGGGAGGGCGTCACAATGCCGTGAAGAGTGCCCTCTCTGTAGGTGCCACCCAGCTGATGACGATTGGCGAAATCTATGGAGTGCTTCAGGAACTGATGCCTGAGCATTGGCAGGACAAGAACATCCGTCAGCTGGTCACGGATTTCTACGCCAAGTATCATGAGGACAGCCAGAAGCTCACCCAGTTCCAACGTCGTGTCTTCTCTCAGAGCATGCGTCTCGACACTTCTTCTTCAGTCAACACAGGAGAGACCAAGGACGAGAAACCTGCTGAGGTCTATGGCGAAACAGCGTCTCTGAGCGTCATCTACAGCAACAAGCGCCCACCTCTGATGCCAGAGTGTCTGCCCCGCTTTGTCAAGGCTGTCACAATGAAGACTCCCAAGACGATGAAGCCAACGGTGGCACAGGGCATGTTCCCTTCGGCCAGCGCCTATCCTCGCAAGTTGAGCTTTGAGTACATCGACGGTCAGTATCGTGAACTGCGCAGCAACTGCCTCACCATCGCGGGTACGGGAAGTGGCAAGGACACCTGTCTGAAGCAGCCCATCAAGCACCTCATTGCCCCGATGGCTGCCCGCGATGCCGTGAACCGTCAGAGGCTGAAAGAGTTCAACGAGCAGTACAACAGCACAGCCAACAGCAAGCAGAAACCTCAACGTCCTGACGACCTGATCATTCAGTATGTCAGCGCCAACCTTACGGCTGCTCGTCTGGCTCAGCTGATGGATGATTCGCAAGGGGCGTTCCTCTACGTTCACCTCCACGAATTTGAGCAGTGGTATGGGGTCGAAGGCAAGACAGGCAACAACTGCACCTTCCAGAACCTGAAGCTGGCAGACGATGAAGACAACCCCTTCGGACAAGAACGTGCAGGGGCTCAGAGCGTCAACTATATGGGTTCTCTTGGACTCAACTGGAACGCCAGCACAACACCCTCACGCGCCCAGCAGATGTTCCGTAGCGTGCTGGTCGATGGTCCCATCTCGCGTGTCTGTCTGGCTACAACGCCAGATGTGGGCCTTGGCGCTCCCATCCCCGTCTATGGCCGTTATGACCAGAAGTACGACGATGCCCTGCGTCCCTTCATCGACAACCTCATGGTTGCCACAGGCGAACACACCTGCAAGCAAGCCTGCCGTCTCATTGAGCGTCTGAAAGCAGAGTGCGATCAGTTTACCCAAGAGACGCAGGACGAGGTGTTTGACAACCTCACCCATCGTGCCCTCGTGCATGCCTTCCGCAAGGCTTGCCTGCTCTATGCAGCGAATGGTTTCAAGTGGGAAAAGGCAATAGAAGGCTTCTGCCGCTGGAGCCTGCATTACGACCTCTGGCTGAAACTCCACTTCTTTGGCGACCTCATCCGCAAGGCCGACAGTCAGACCCAGACCTCACGTCGTGGCCCTCGCAACCTCTTGGCACAACTGCCCGACACCTTCACCCGTCAGGATGCCGTCAACGTGCGTCAGCAAGCAGGCAAGGATGCCGACGGCACCGGCAACATGCTCTCCCAATGGCTCCATCGAAACTACATCTTACGGATGACAAATGACAGTTTCAAAAAAGCATCGGCAGAGGAGAAGAAGGATTGAACCAACGACAATAGTAAATGAAACCACCCGTGTAGTGTAGTGCTGCACGGGTGGATTGTTATATATACAAGTTTCGAGAACTCAACTTGATTGAAGTTAAAGAAGTTATCGAAGTTATCGCTTCGCTCGAAGTTAATGACGTATGTTAAACTCGCTGTAAAAA
>CADCQH010000217.1 GCA_902803605.1 uncultured Bacteroidales bacterium
ACCTCTCGTATGCCTCGTCCCACACCTCCTTTTCTTGAGGAAGATAGGTCTTCATTTCGATGGAATCAGCAATCATCTTGCGCATCTCGAACCGGTCTCTGACCAGTCCCACCGCCTTGGCCTGCAACATGATGTTGCCGATGGCGGTACCCTCCACGGGACCCGTCACGACAGGGATGCCCAAGCTGTTGGCGGTCATCTGCATGAGGTGAGCATTCTGCGACCCACCTCCTATCACATGCAGCCTTTCGATGGAGAACGGAGCCATCTCCTTCAGATAATCCAACACCTGACGGTAACGCATCGCCAGACTCTCAAAGATGCAACGTGTCATTGCCTTGTAGTCCTGTGGCACAGGCTGACCCGTCTTCTGACAATAGTTCCGTATCGCTTCCACCATGCTGACAGGATTGGCAAACTCAGGCGCATCAGGGAAGATGAAGCTCTGGAATGCTGGTGCCGTCATGCTGTCCTCGCAAACTTGTCTCACATCAGCTGGCGCATCCGTCCATTCCTTCCTGCAACGCTCCAAGAGCCACATGCCACAAATGTTCTTCAGGAATCGGGTCGTACCCTCGATGCCCCCTTCGTTCGTGAAGTTATACTCAAAACTCTTATCGCTGATGATGGCCTCCTCCGTCTCGATGCCCAAGAGCGACCATGTGCCACAACTCAGATAAGCGAACCGTTCATCCTCAGCGGGCACAGCAGCCACTGCAGCACCCGTGTCATGACCAGCCACCGCCACGACGGGAACGGCTCCCATCCCCGTCAG
This sequence comes from uncultured Bacteroidales bacterium, assembly GCA_902803605.1. Lineage (GTDB taxonomy): Bacteria > Bacteroidota > Bacteroidia > Bacteroidales > Bacteroidaceae > Minthosoma. The sequence continues at coordinate 776 of CADCQH010000217.1, forward strand.
TCGCTGCACCTCCTCCGTCAACCGACCCACCTTCTCACCAGGAGTCACATATCGGCCAAAACGACGCTCATCCAATCCCAGCACTCCGATGAGTTCAGGGTCAATCCGCTGGGTGCGAGGGTCGAGAAACTGACTTGTTGAGAGAATCGTGTATTCACACACAGCTTCCCCCGTCAGCATATAATTCAGTGCATCGGGGATGAACAAAATCTTGTCAGCCGCCTCCAACGCCGAATCATGATTCCTTTTCAGCGTCGAGAGTTGGAAAAGCGTGTTGAACGGCATGAACTGGATGCCCGTCTTCTCATAGACTCTCTCCTTCGGCACCAACTTGAAGTACTCCTCCATCGCCCCATCCGTATGAGGGTCACGATAGCAGTACGGATTGCGGAGCACTCCCCCATCCCGACCAATCATCACCACATCCACACCCCATGTGTCAATGCCGATGGACGCAATATCCAGTCCCTCAGCAGCCACCATCTTCAGACTTCGGACAATCTCACCATACAACGCAAAGATGTCCCAATAACAATGTCCGCCCGTCTCGATGATAGGATTGGAGAAGCGCGTCAGTTCACGTTGCTCCAACCTGCCCTCCACAATGGAGCCCAAAATGGTGCGGCCACTGGTCGCACCCAAATCGACTGCCAGAAAGTTTGTTGCCATGAGTTTAGTTAATTAGTTGATTAGTCGTTTAGTGGGCACAAAGGTAATGATTTTAATTGACAATTGACAATTGACAGTTGATAATTTTGCTATTATTATTTATTTTTACTACCTTTGCCCCCTGATTAAACTTTATTTATACATCAAAATAATTAACTAACTTATGAAGAAAATCTTTTCTATTTGTGCAACAATGATGATGGCCGCAAGCATGACGGCTCAGACACACACCTTGGACGTGAACACCACGAAGGTGGGAGGTCCTATCCCTTCGACCATGTATGGTATCTTTTTCGAGGACATCAACTATGCCGCTGATGGCGGTCTGTATGGCGAATTGGTGAAGAACCGCTCATTCGAGTTTCCCAACAACTATGCAGGTTGGGACATCTCTGGCAAGGTGACGCTGAAGGACGATGGCCCATTCAATAAGAATCCTCACTATGTGCGTCTGGCTCCATCGGGACACAGCGACAAGCACACAATGATTGAGAACCACGGTTTCTTCGGCATGGGTGTGAAAGGAGGCGAAGAGTATCGTTTCTCTGTTTGGGCCCGTGTGCCCAATGGCGGCAATGCTAAATTGTGGATTGACCTCGTTGATAACGCCACGATGGGTGATGACCAGAAGTTGGGCAACGCCAGCGTCGAGGTGAGCGGTTCGGAATGGAAGAAGTATACCGCCATCCTCAAACCTAATAGAACCTTCGCCAAGGCTCATCTGCGTGTGTGGGGCGACAGCAAGGTAACCACCGATGTGGAGCACGTGAGCCTTTTCCCTGTTGACACTTACAGGAAACACGAGAATGGAATGCGTAAGGACCTGGCAGAGAGCCTTGAGCAATTGCGCCCAGGTGTGTTCCGTTTCCCTGGCGGTTGCATCGTGGAAGGAACCGACCTTGCCACTCGTTACCAGTGGAAGAACTCTGTAGGACCTGTGGAGAACCGTCCTTTGAACGAGAACCGTTGGCACTACACCTTCACGCACCGTTACTTCCCCGATTATTACCAGAGCTACGGATTGGGCTTCTATGAGTACTTCCTGCTCTCTGAGGAGATTGGTGCCGAACCCCTCCCCGTGGTGAGCGTGGGACTCTCCTGCGAGTTCCAGAACGGGAGCAACCGCAGCGATGCCCATGTGCCCGTTGATCAGTTGCAGCCTTACATCGACGATGTGCTCGACCTCATCGAGTTTGCCAATGGCGACCCTGCCAAGAATCAGTGGGCAAAGTTACGTGCCGACATGGGACATCCCGCTCCTTTCAACCTGAAATATGTGGGTATCGGCAATGAGCAGTGGGGACCCATCTATCCTGAGAACCTGAAACCTTTCGTAGAACAGATACGCAAGCAATATCCTAATATTAAGATTGTGGGCACCAGCGGTCCCGATTCTGAGGGTAAGGAATTCGAGTACTTGTGGCCTGAGATGCGCAAGATTGGTGCTGACCTCGTCGATGAGCACTTCTACCGCAACGAGGAGTGGTTCCTGGGCACACCAGCAGCCAAGCAGCGTTGGGGCAACTGTGGCGCGAACCGTTACGACAGCTATCCTCGCAAGGGTCCGAAGGTGTTTGCTGGTGAATATGCTTGTCATGGTGCTGGCAAGAAGTGGAACCACTTCAATGCCGCTCTGATGGAGGCTGCCTTCATGACAGGT
>CADCQH010000218.1 GCA_902803605.1 uncultured Bacteroidales bacterium
ATCCCTGAAACCGTGATGGCTTCAGGGATTTTTATTTTGCTATACCTAACGTAAGCGCTAAACACTAAGCTATAGGCTCTTAACTCTCAACTCTAAACTCTCAACTCTAAACCCACTACTACTCAATGGTGAGTTCCTTGATGAGCCGCTTGGCGTGACTGTAGTCGTCCATGACTGAGAGCACCCAACGGATGTCAACGCCTATGCAACGCTGAAGGGCATTGTCGAACTTGAGGTCGCCCGACATCGCTTCCCAGTTTCCATCGAAGGCAAGGCCAATGAGACGTCCCTTGCCGTCGAACATGCCCGACCCTGAGTTGCCACCCGTGATGTCGTTGGTGGTGAGGAAGCAGAGAGGCAGCTGGTGTGTCCGCTTGTCGATGTATTGTGGAGAGAACTTGCCCTTCTTCATCCACTTATAGACAGGAGGAATGAGGCGATAGTCGTAATTGTCTGGATTCTGTTCGTGTTTGTTGAGGAAGGAGCGCGGAGTGGTCATCATGCTGGTGGCCTCTTCCTTCAATCCTGTGGTGCCAGGCGCGAAATCGATAGGTTTGCAAAGCCCGTAACTGAGACGCATCGTGAAGTTGGCATCTGGGTAGTACTCATGGTCATGATTCATCTCGCGGATGCCCTCGCCCAACAAGCGTTCGTGGGTTTCCACATCGCCATGCCAACCCCATACAGCAAAAAAGGAACCCAACACATCAATAGCAGCAAGGTACATAGGATCCTCGTTCAACTCGTCAAAAGTGTGTACCTTCTTCAATTCCTCAGGGTGGGCGAAAACGGACTTCTCATAGAGGTAATCCACATAGCGGGCATAGTCGCCACCATAAAGAGAATCAACCTCTTGCGGAATGTCAGTCAGTTGGAAACGCTCATGAGGAACATGCTGGATGTAGTTCTGCAACAAGGCAAGAAAGACCTTCTTGTCGGTCGCCACATCGATGTCACGATACTGCTTGGCAACACGCTCCTGAAAGTCATCATCGCGCGAACGCATCAGGTTGCGAAGCACGAAACCAAAGATGTCGCTGCCACTATAGAAAGACTCTATCCAGAGATTGCGTCCATAGAGGGTTTCGTAGTTGTCAGTATAGAACTGCTGCAAGGAGTCGAGCACGCCGATATAACGGCCGCGTGCAAGGGTGTCCTCCTGTGCCCATTGCATGAGATCCCTCTCCAATTGCTGTTTCTCAGCAATAACGTGCAGATTGTCCAATGCAGTGTTCTGACCCAGCGAGAACTTCCAGTAGTTGGAACTGCTGGCATATTTGGAGGCATACATGATGCGAAGTGCATCGCTCTGCTTCATCGCCTCATCGAGAATGGAAAGTTTCACACCACGAACCTGATAACGCACATCGTTGATGGTGCGCATCGTGCTCTCAATGCCGTAAGAGGACAGGTAACGATCCGTGCTGCCCGGATAGCCAAGCGTCATAGCATAAGAGCCATCATAGTACCCCTGCGTGCTGACATGAGCATACTTGCGAGGATGATAGGGCACATTGTCCTTGCTGTATTCAGCAGGGTTGTTGTCCTTGTCGGCATAGATGCGGAAGACGCTGAAGTCGCAGGTCTGGCGAGGCCACATCCAGTTGTCGGTATCACCACCATACTTGCCCAAGCACTGTGGGGGCGCATACACCAGACGCACATCTTCATAACGCTGATAAACGGAAAGATAGTACTTGCTTCCCTTATAGAAAGCGTTCACCTCACTTTCGATGCCCTTGCCGCTGTAATCGACCATCTCGATCAATCTGCGAGAGACGGCATCGATGATGGAATCGGCTTGAAGGTCATTGGCGTCAGCAGGTATGGCTCCTAAAATAAGGTCTGTCACATCGACAGTCTTGATGTGGAAGAGCACAAACAGGTCTTCGTTGGGAAGTTCCTCCTCAAAGGACTTGGCGAAGAAGCCGTTTTTCAGATAGTCGTGCTTGGGGGTCGAGTGGTCTTGGATGGCATCGAAGCCACAATGGTGGTTGGTGAACATCAAACCATCGGGACTCACGACCACGCCTGAACAGAAGCCGCCCAACTGCACAATCGCATCGTTCAGCGAGGGGTTCTCCGTACTATACAGTTCTTCTGGCGTGAGTTCCAATCCCAGACTACGAAGTATGGAATCAGTCTTTTCGGACAGGTTGCCCATCACCCACATGCCTTCGTCTGCACGAGCCGTCAGGCACAAGCACAACAATAAAACGAATGTAAACTTTCTCATGAAACGTATGATTTATATTATCGTCAATTATTGGATGAAATATTGTCAATTATTGATATCAATACCAACGTCAGGCAAATGTGATACAAGTTCTACTTCTTTGCAAACTTCTTGCCAATAACAGGAAGGCTGTGGAGAGGCAAGTCCCTATGAACGATTTCCATCAAGAAGAGGACAATAAGAATCGTATTGAGGATGAGGCGAATCCATACGGGCCAAGAGTCAGGCAGGTAAATCATCGCCACAAAGAGGGCAGCAGCCAAAAGAAGATAGGTGAAGATGCCCTTGAGGTCATACTGGATAGGATTGAGACGCTGCCCCACAAAGTAGCTGAGGGTCATCGAGGTCGCATAGCCAGCAAAACCACCCCAGGCACAAGCCATATAGCCGTACTTAGGAATGAAGATGACATTGATGGCAATGAGCACAATACATCCCGTCAGGGAGAACCAAGCACCCCAAATGGTCTTGTCAATGAGTTTGTACCAGAAGGAGAGATTGAAATAGATGCCCATCATGATTTCTGCAGCCATCACGATAGGAACAGTCACCAAACCTTCACGATACTCCTCGCCAATAATATGCTTGAGAATGTCCATATAACCCATCACAGCCAAGAAAGCAAAGAGGGTGAAGATGATGAAATACTTCATCGCCACGGCATAGTATGTCTTGCTGTCCTTTTCCTTCGCCTTCGAGAACACGATGGGTTCGTAGGCATAACGGAAGGCCTGCGTAATCATCGCCATAATCATCGCCACCTTCACACAAGCGCCATACACGCCCAGTTGCGCTTTTGCATCAGCCTCATCACAAACCAAAGGGAAGATAATCTTATCGACTGTCTGGTTCAAGACGCCAGCAATACCCAACACCAGGATGGGCCAAGAATAACTGAGCATACGCTTCAGCAAAGAAAAGTCAAACTGCCACTTCACCTTGAAGAAGTCTGGGATGAAGAAGAAGGTGATGGCTCCTGTACACCACAGATTGATGCAGAAGACATAATAGACCTCTGTCTTGCCTAAAACCACAAAATAAAGGACATTGAGCAGGATGTTGAAGAGGATGAAGAGCAGCTTGAGGGAAGCGAACTTGATGGGACGCTTCTGAAAACGCAGGTAACTGAAGGGCATCGCCTGAATGGCATCAAGCACCACCACACTTGCCATCATCAGCAAATACTCTTGATGATCGGCATATCCAAGAAAGTCGCTAATCGGCGTGATGAAACCAAAGACAACCGCCAGGAAAACGGCTGACAGTACGCCCACCACAGCAATGGCTGTGGAGAATACAGCATCAGGCTTCTCCTCCTCCTTGTTGGCAAAACGGAACAGCGTGGTTTCCATTCCAAACGTGAGGAACACCAGCGCCAAAGCCGTATAAGCATAAATATTGACACTCACACCATAATCGCCTGATTCCTTCGGCATGTAGTTGGTGTAGAGCGGCACGAGCAGGTAATTGAGAAACCTGCCCACAATACTGCTCATCCCATAGATGGCGGTGTCCTTCGCCAAACTCTTCAGATTTGCCATCATTCATTCAAGGTAAGTATATCCGTAAAGACCTGAACGATAGGTGTCGAGGAACTCCTTGCCCTCTTCGAGCGTAATCTTGCCCTCCTTGATGGCTTGCTTCGCCCAAACCTCGAGGCTACGCACCAACTTCTTGGGTTCGTACTGCACATAACTGAGTACATCAGCCACCGTCTCGCCATCAATGATGTTCTTGATGTGGTAGCCGTCCTTGTCGGTCGTGACGTGAATGGCGTTCGTGTCACCAAAGAGGTTGTGCATATCGCCCAGAATCTCCTGATAAGCACCCACCAGAAAGACGCCTATGTAGTAGGAGCCCTTCTTCTTGTCGAGCGCATGGAGTGGAATGAAGTGGTTCACGCCTGTCTCTGTGGCGAACTGCGCAATCTTGCCATCAGAGTCACAAGTAATATCCTGCAAGGTGGCATTGCGGTCAGGACGCTCATTGAGTCGCTGAATCGGCATGATGGGGAAGATTTGGTCAATTGCCCAAGCATCAGGCAACGAATGGAAGAGGGAGAAGTTGCAGAAATATTTGTCTGCCAAGAGTTTGTCAAGTGAATGGAACTCCTCTGGCACATGCTTCATCGTGTGAACGAGCGTGTTGATTTCGCGAGCCACTGCCCAATACATCCTTTCTATCTCAGCACGGGTACGCAGGTCGAGCATCCCATGAGAGAAGAGGTCGAGGGCTTCTTCTCGGATCTGCTGGGCATCATGCCAGTTCTCCAACATATTGCGCATATTGATGTTACACCAAATCTCATAGAGTTCTTTGGCAAGTTGGTGGTCATCTTCCTTCACCTCAAACTCATCGGGCATCGCTGGCACCTCTGTGGTTTCGAGCACCTCCATGATGAGCACAGAATGGTGAGCAGCCAAAGAGCGGCCACCCTCTGTGATGATGTTGGGATGAGGTATTTCATTGGCATTGGCAGCCTCCACAAAAGTATAGACGCAGTTGTTCACATACTCCTGAATGGAGTAGTTGACAGAACTCTCGCTATTGCTTGAACGGCTACCATCATAATCAACACCCAAACCACCTCCACAATCGACAAATTCCACACCATAGCCCATCTTGTGCAACTGAACGTAGAACATGCTCGCCTCACGCAAGGCATTCTGAATGCGACGAATCTTCGTAATCTGAGAACCGATGTGGAAGTGAATCAACCTAAGACAATCCTTCATGTCGTTCTCCTCGATATACTGGAGAGCGGTCAGCAACTCACCAGAGGTCAAACCGAACTTGCTGGCATCACCCCCACTCTCTTCCCATTTGCCTGAACCTGAAGCCGCCAACTTGATACGGATACCCATATTGGGACGCACACCCAACTTCTTGGCAATACGCGTGATAATCTCCAACTCATTGAACTTCTCCACCACAATGAAGATACGCTTACCCATCTTCTGGGCAAGCAACGCCAACTCGATGTAATCCTGGTCTTTATAGCCGTTGCAGATGATGAGGGAGTCGCTGTTCATATTGACCGCCAAGACCGCATGTAACTCAGGCTTCGAACCTGCCTCCAAACCCAAATTGAATTTCTTTCCGTGCTTGATGACTTCCTCCACCACAGGACTGATCTGGTTTACCTTGATGGGATAGATGATGAAGTTTTCGGCATTATAGCCATACTCCTTCGCTGCCTTGTCGAAACAGGTGGATGTCTTCTCAATACGGTTGTCAATGATGTCTGGGAAACGCACCAATACAGGGGCTGACACATCGCGCAAAGCGAGGTCGTCCATCACTTCCTTCAAATCGACCTCCACTCCGTCCTTACGGGGAGTTACAGCCACATTTCCTTTGTCGTTGATTCGGAAATAGTTCACACCCCAGCCACTGATGCCATACAATTCGCTGGAGTCTTCAATGCGCCATTTTCTCATAATAAGCCGATGATTTGGTTGACGTAATTTTTGATTTGTTCTTTTGTGTGAATCACATCGATGGGAAGGGTATGCTTTGCTTTCTGATAGAAGGGTAACCGCTTCTGGAGCGATTCTTCAATGTAGGTAATGAGTTCTTCGTCTGACTTGCCCTGAATGAGAGGACGTACCGTCTTGCCCATCTTCAGGTGCTCCCTCAACACATTGGGCTGGGCATCGAGAAAGATGGTCTCGCCACGAGTGTTCATGTAGTCCATATTGTCGAAGAAACAGGGAGTTCCCCCACCACAGGAGATGATGATATCCTCAAATTCTACCACCTCATGCAACATCTTTCTTTCCACCTCACGGAAACCCTCCTCGCCCTTCTCTGCGAAGATGTCAGGAATCTTCTGGTGGAAGCGGTCTTCGATGTAGTTGTCAAGGTCATAGAAGTCCAGTCCCATCTCACGGGCAAGCACCTTACCAATGGTGGTCTTGCCTGCCCCCATATATCCTATCAAAATGATGCGTGTCATGCTTTGGTTGCTCTTCTGCCACGTCTTGCAGCAGGTTTCGTGTCCGATGGAGTCTTGTCTGCCTTCTCCACGAATGCCATACACTCTTCGTAAGTGAGGTTGGCTGGTTCCTTGACACTCTTTGGAAGTTTGTAGTTGACTCCCTTATATTTCAGATAGGGGCCAAAGCGACCATTCATCACCTCCAATTCTGCATCTTCTTCGAAGGTCTTGAGATGGGATGCTGCCTCACCCTTACGACGCTCTTCTATCAACTGAATGGCATCATCGAGGGTTATCGTCATCGGATCCATCTCCTTAGAAAGGGATACATATTTCTTGCAATGAAGCACATAAGGACCAAAACGGCCTGTGCCCACAGTCACTTCCGCTCCTTCATATTCTCCCAATGTACGCGGCAGCTTGAAGAGGTCAAGGGCTTCTTCCAGTGTAAGGGTCGCAATGCTCTGTCCTTTGTTCAACTGAGCAAAACGGGGTTTCTCCGATTCATCAGCCACACCAATCTGCACCATCGGACCAAATCGGCCAATCTTCACACTGACGGGTTTGCCAGTACTTGGGTCTTTTCCCAAATAGCGTTCACCCACCTTATGTTCATTCTTCTCCTGAAGCGTGGCATCCACCATCGGCTCCAGTTTCGCATAGAA
>CADCQH010000219.1 GCA_902803605.1 uncultured Bacteroidales bacterium
CCAGAGATTGGTAAAATCAAGTTCGAAGGCAAGGATTCAAAGAATCCTATGGCATTCCATTACTATGACGCAGAGAAGGTAATAATGGGCAAGCCCATGAAGGACTGGCTCCGTTTTGCTATGGCATGGTGGCACACACTCTGCGCTGAAGGTGGCGACCAGTTCGGTGGTGGCACTAAGAAGTTCCCTTGGAACGCAGGTGCTGACGCTGTTGAAATTGCAAAGCAGAAGGCTGACGCTGGTTTCGAAATCATGCAGAAACTCGGCATTCCTTATTTCTGCTTCCACGATGTTGACCTCGTGTCTGAAGGTGCATCTGTTGAAGAGTATGAGGCTAACCTCAAGGCTATCACAGACTACCTCGCAGTGAAGATGAAGGAGACTGGCATCAAGCTGTTGTGGTCAACTGCTAACGTATTCGGCAATGGTCGTTATATGAATGGTGCTTCTACCAACCCTGACTTTGATGTTGTTGCTCGCGCCATCGTTCAGATCAAGAACGCTATTGATGCTGGTATCAAGCTGGGTGCTGAGAACTATGTATTCTGGGGCGGTCGTGAGGGTTACATGAGCCTTCTGAACACAGACCAGAAGCGTGAGAAGGAGCACATGGCAACTATGCTCACTATGGCTCGTGACTACGCTCGTAGCAAGGGCTTCAAGGGTACTTTCCTCATCGAGCCCAAGCCAATGGAGCCATCCAAGCACCAGTATGATGTTGACACTGAGACTGTCATCGGTTTCCTCAAGGCTCACAACCTCGACAAGGACTTCAAGGTGAACATCGAGGTGAACCACGCTACACTCGCCGGTCACACATTCGAGCACGAACTCGCATGCGCTGTTGACGCTGGTATGCTCGGTTCTATCGATGCTAACCGTGGTGACTACCAAAATGGCTGGGATACCGACCAGTTCCCAATCGACCAGTATGAACTCGTTCAAGCTTGGATGGAAATCATCCGTGGTGGTGGTCTTGGCACAGGCGGTACAAACTTCGACGCTAAGACTCGTCGTAACTCTACCGACCTCGAGGATATCTTCATCGCACACATTGCAGGCATGGACGCTATGGCTCGTGCACTTGAGTCAGCAGCTAAGCTCCTTGAGGAGTCTCCTTACAAGAAGATGAAGGCTGAGCGTTATGCTTCCTTCGACAGCGGTATCGGTAAGGACTTCGAAGATGGCAAACTTACTTTCGAGCAGGTTTACGAATACGGCAAGAAGGTTGGCGAGCCCAAGCAGACTTCTGGCAAGCAGGAACTCTTCGAGGCTATCGTTGCAATGTACGCTTAATCTCTCAACAATTGAATATACAGGAGGAGGGTATGTCAAGGCATACCCTCCTTTTATCATGTTTTGAGATTATCTGAAAAGTTTCTCAACCGCTTCCGCTTTCGTTACAACGGAGAGAAAGAGTGTGTTTCCTTTCGGAAAAACTTAAATTTATTTGGTTATTCTCTCACTTATCCGTACCTTTGCAGCCGAATTACAAACGCATCGATTTATGGGAGGTTTTTTTGGAACCGTATCAATGGAGAAATGTGCGGCTGACCTTTTCTATGGTACAGATTACCAGTCACATCTTGGAACACGAAGAGGTGGTATGGCTTCGTACAGCAAGGAAAAGGGTTTCTACCGCGCCATCCACAATCTTGAGAGCACTTATTTTCGGACACGCTTTGAAGCAGAATTGTCCAAGTTTGAAGGGGAGTCGGGTATTGGTATCATCAGCGATACGGATGCGCAACCTATGTTGTTCAACAGCCATTTAGGGCGTTTTGCCATTGTAACAGTGGCAAAAATCAACAACATGGAGGAGATTGCCAACAAACTGCTGGATGAAAACATGTACTTGTCAGAGTTCTCGTCTGGTAAAATCAACCCGACGGAGTTGGTCGGGGTGCTGATTGTGCAGGGCAAGACCTTCGTGGAGGGCATTGAGAATGTGTTCAAGACGGTGAAAGGCTCCTGTTCGATGTTGCTGTTGACAGAGGATGGCATCATTGCAGCCCGTGACAGTTGGGGACGTACGCCTATCGTCATCGGAAAGAAGGACGGGGCTATGGCGGCGACCAGCGAGAACACTGCTTTTGCTAATTTGGGGTATGAGACCACTTATTATGTAGGACCAGGTGAGATTGTGCGCCTGCGTGCCGATGGAATGGAGCAACTGCGTAAGCCCAACAAGAAGATGCAGATCTGTTCTTTCTTGTGGATCTATTATGGTTTCCCCACCTCTTCGTATGAAGGAAAGAATGTGGAGGATGTGCGTTTCGAGACAGGCCGCGTGATGGGTGAGACGGACAACACGGAAGTAGATTGTGTAGGTGGCATCCCAGACTCTGGTATCGGTATGGCTGTAGGATATAGTGCTGGCAGTCGCATTCCTTACCAGCGTGGCATCAGCAAATACACACCCACATGGCCTCGTTCGTTCATGCCACCAAGCCAAGCTGTGCGTAACCTCGTAGCAAAGATGAAGCTCATTCCCAACAAGGAACAGTTGAAAGGCAAACGTTGCTTGTTCTGTGACGACTCCATCGTACGTGGTACGCAATTAAGGGAAAACACGAAAGTGCTGAAGGAATTAGGCGCCAAGGAAGTGCACATGCGAATCGCTTGTCCACCACTGATTTACGCTTGTCCCTTCGTGAATTTCTCCGCCAGCAAGTCTGAGTTGGAACTCGTCACACGCCGTGTCATCAAAGATCTTGAGACCCATTCTCGCACGGCGACGATGTTGGCTGATGCTCAAACGGCTCAGAATGTAGAAGTGCCTGCTGACCGCATCAAGGCTTATGCTACCACCAATTCGCCCGAATATAAAGCAATGGTGGAGGAGATTGCACGCAGACTCAACCTTGATAGTCTCAAGTTCTCTTCACTTGAAACCATCGTAAAGGCAATCGGTTTGGAAAAGTGCCAGATATGTACACACTGCTTCGATGGCAGTTCATTCTATTCGCTCGAAGAAGACAACACCAACGAATAGACCATATAACGAGTGATTCGTTATACCATATTATAATAATGGTCTAACGATTCTCCGTCAAGTACGCTATCACTTTCTCATTGACTGCGCGTAGTGCTTCGCAGGCCTTATGGAGGTTGCGAGAGAACTCTTCGAAAGTCTCAGCACCACTATCGCAGAGGTCGGTCACAGATTTGACATAGAGGATGGGGGTCTTGAACAGGGAACACACGAAGCCGACAGCGGCTCCTTCCATATCCTTCAACGCTCCTCCATGCTTTTGAATGATTTCAAGGTCACACGGTTGCATGTCTAACGACGAGCCCGTTGTGACCTTGCCCATTTTCAGACCCAATGCTTCAGCCAAGGCTTGGCTCCCCTCCCAAACGGGATAGTTACCTAAACTTTGTGTACCCCACGAATCGTCACCCGGCACTCGACGGTCATGGAACATCACTCCATTGCCGATATACACTTCGGCGATGTCGGCTCCATTCCCTTTGAAGGCACCACAAGTGCCTGAGTTCACCACGATATCCGGGTGCAGCCGCTGGATGGCGCTCAAGGTTGCCGCTGTTGCAGCCTCGCATCCTATGAGGTCGCTGCCATTTTGTTGTCCGTTGAGCACTACATTGAGGATGGCACCGTTCACCTCTCCCTCATACAATTGGCAAGGTAAAGGGGAGAAAAAACCTTCCACCTGCTTGATTCCATATTGTTCAATGAATGGCTGTGCTTCTGCCATCATCGCCACTACATAACAGATTCTCTTCATTGTCTATTATACTTTTCGGTACAAAGATATGAATTTTTTCCTTTTCTTTTCTCTTTTTTCACTTTTTTTTGTACCTTTGCCCCACCAAAAACCTACAATTATCATTTTTCAAATATTTATCAATGAAAAAACTATTTGCTATTAGTTTTTGTGCCATGCTGCTTGCAGCACCTGTTTGGGCACAAAAGAAGAGCGCCGTTTCGTTCGACTCTTACGAGTATGACTTCGGAACTGTCAACGCGGCAGAAGGTGCCATTTGTCACACATTCACATTTAAGAACAAGTCGAAGGCACCTGTTGCCATCGGCAAGGTTGTACCCAGTTGTGAGTGCATCCAGGCTCAGTATGCTGACAAACCTGTTGCACCTGGCCAGTCTGCCACTGTGATGGTCGTGTTTACCCCTGCCAAGTCTATTGGCAAGAGTTTCCGCAGCGTGGAACTGCTCGACAAGAACGGCAGCACCCTTGGTGCACTCAGCATCAAGGCACAGGTGAACGAGGGACCTGCTCCACAGAAGTACCCCTATCAGAACACGTCCCTTTCCTATGCTGAGCGTGTAGAAAATCTTCTTTCCCTGCTCACACCAGAGGAAAAGGTGGGTCTGATGATGAACAAGTCCGTTTCTGTCGATCGTCTCGGCATTCCCTCCTACAATTGGTGGAGTGAGGCTTGTCACGGTGTGCGTCAGGGCGACTACACCGTCTATCCTCAGCCCATCGGTATGGCTGCGGCCTTCAATCCTCAGCAGATGTACGATGTGTTCTCCACCGTTTCTGACGAGGCACGTGCCAACTGGAACCGCACCGACCACAATGACCCCAAACTCTTCAACGTGCCGATGGGTGTCACCTACTATCCCGGCAATCCTGAGTTGACATTCTGGTGTCCTAACGTGAACATCTTCCGTGACCCACGTTGGGGACGTGGTCAGGAAACTTGTGGTGAAGACCCCTACCTGAACGCTGTTCTGGGTGTACAAACAGTTCTTGGTATGCAGGGCGACGATGACAAGTATCTCAAGACCCATGCTTGTGCCAAGCACTATGCCGTACACAGCGGTCCTGAGCCACTGCGCCACTCTTACAATGCTTCTGTGTCAATGCGTGACCTTTGGGAGACCTACCTCCCAGCTTTCAAGGCATTGGTGAAGAAGGGCAATGTGCGTGAGGTGATGTGCGCCTACAACCGTTACGAAGGTGTGCCTTGCTGCACCAGCGACCGTCTTTTGGTTGACATCCTTCGTCGCAAGTGGAACTACGATGCCATCGTGCTCACCGACTGCGACGCCATCAATAACTTCTACAACCGCGGTCAGCATGAAACCCATAAAGGCCCGTTGGAGGCTTCTGTTGATGCCGTGCTCAACGGCACTGACCTCGAATGCGGTAAGGTGTTCATGGTGCTGACTGAGGCTCTGGAGAAGGGACTCATTCAGGAGAGCACCCTCGACTACCATCTGCGCAAGACCCTCTACGGACGTTTCGAATTGGGCATGTTTGACCCTGCCGAAATGCTTCCTTGGGCAAACCTCGCACCAAGCGTCATCAGTAGCGAATCCAATAACGACCTCGCCACTCAGGCTGCCCGCGAATCAATGGTACTGCTCGAGAATAGCAAGGGCGTTCTTCCTCTCTCCAAGAATCTCAAGCGCATCGCCGTGTTAGGCCCTAACGCTGATGACGTCGGTATGCTCAACGGCAACTATGGTGGCACCCCAACCAAAGAGCACCAACATTCTCTGCTCGAAGGCATCAAGAATGCGCTGCCCAATACAGAGGTCTTTTACAAGAAGGCTTGCGAACTCTCTGATGGCTATACTACAGTCCATCATCTGCAGGAGTTCAACGACGGCAAGGGCATCATGGCTGAGTTCTTCAACAACAACAGCCTCAGCGGCAAGCCTGCTGTAACTGGTTACTATAACGAATTGAACTTCTCCACCTTTGGTGCATGGGGCTTTGCTCAGGGTGTCAGCAAGGACACGCTGTCCGTACGTCTCTCTGGTAAATACAAGGCCACTTTCACAGGTGATATGCAGTACACCCTCTCTACCGACAACGGCTACGTGCTCAAGGTAAACGGCAACGTGGTCGAGGAGTCAAAAGGCGGTGGTGGCCGTGGTGGCTTCGGCTTCGGACGTGGAGCTGCCAACTACAAGTCCTTCCCCGTTAAGGCTGGTGAGACCTACGACGTTGTGATTGAGTACAAGCACGGCAATGGCAACTTCGCCATGTTGCGTGGTGACATCTGCGAGCGCAAGCTTATCGAATTTGATGACCTCGCCAAGGAGGTGAAGGACATGGATGCCATCATCATCATCGGCGGTATCTCTGCCCGCATGGAAGGTGAAGGTGGCGACAAGCAAGACATCGAACTTCCCGCCGTTCAGCAGCGTCTTGTTCGTGCCATGCACGCCACAGGCAAGCCTGTTGTATTCGTCAACTGCTCTGGCTCCGCCATTGCATTCGGCAGCGTGGAGGGACAATATGACGCACTCCTTCAGGCATGGTACCCTGGTCAGGGTGGTGCCAAGGCTTTGGCTGAGGTACTCTTTGGCGACTTCAACCCCAGCGGCAAGCTACCAGTCACATTCTACCGTTCCAACGATGACCTGCCAGACTTCCTCGACTACTCGATGGAGAACCGCACTTACCGCTACTTCAAGGGTGTGCCACAGTTCGCCTTTGGTTACGGACTTTCCTACACCACCTTCAAGTGTGGTCAGGGCAAGCTTTCCAAGACATCTATGCCAATTGACGGTAAGGTGACACTCACCGTTCCTGTGACCAACACAGGTAACCGTGAAGGCGCTGAGGTCGTTCAGGTTTATGTCAAGGCACTCGACTACCCAGAGGCACCCATCAAGTCGCTCAAGGGTTTCCAAAAGGTGTTCCTCAACGCAGGTCAGACAGCACAGGCTGTCATCACTCTCGATGGCGAGTCCTTCGAATACTATGACCCATCCATCGACGAACTCTCCACCCGTCCAGGACGTTACAAGATTCTCTATGGTAGTTCTTCACTCGATAAAGACCTCCAGAGCCTCGACTTCGTAGTGAAATAAAATACAACAGCGATGAAACTGAAAATGTTTATGTGTGTAGCGGCTTGCTTCTGTGCAGCCGCTACGCTGGCACAAAAGGTGCAGCAATCAACCGTCTGCAATGCTGACGGTACAGTCACATTCCGTTATGAGAACCCCAATGCCAAGGATGTGCAGGTAGATGTGCAGTTCGCAGGAAGGAACCCCATGAAAAAAGACGCCAATGGTGTGTGGACAGCCACCCTTGGCCCTGCCGCCCCCGACATGTACCCCTATTGCTTTGTAGTCGATGGTGTGAGCGTAATGGATCCCCTCTGCCCACAGTACTTCCCCAATGAGGGTTTCAAGAACAGCCTCTTGGAGATTCCTGCCAAGTCAGGCTCTTTGGCTCACGACATCAAAAAAGTGCCTCATGGTCTGGTGGAATACATTCACTACTATTCCAATAGCCTCAAGGGCACCAACAACGCCATCGTCTATCTGCCACCTTCCTACGACAAGAAAGGCAATGAGAACAAGCGTTACCCCGTCTTCTACCTCATCAGTGGCACCACCGATACGGAAGAGGTGTATTACAAGGTAGGACGAATGAACTATATTCTCGACAACCTCGTTGCTGAGGGAAAGGCAAAGGAGATGATCATCGTCCTCCCCTACGGCAACCCCACCAAGCTCCTGCCAGCACCTCCCCAGGGCGGCATGATGGGCATGGGTATGGGTGACGTGTTTGGCAACGACCTTGTCAAAGACCTCATGCCATACGTAGAAAGCCACTACCGCACCATCAATGACCGTGACCATCGTGCCATCGGCGGTTTCTCTCGTGGTGGCAACCAAGGACTCTCCTGCGGATTGACCAACCTCGACAAGTTCTCCTACCTCTGCTCCTACTCTTCCTTCACCTCCACCACCTTGCCTGGTGGCGTTTATGACAACATCGCCGACACCAACAGCAAGATTCACCTCTTCTGGTTGGGTGTGGGCACCGATGATTTCCTCTATGGCACGGCACGTGACTACATGGAGTTCCTTGACAAGAAGGGCATCCGCTCCGTGAAGGAATACACCCATGACAAGTACGGTCACACTTGGATGAACGCCAAGTATTTCCTTGACAAGACCATGCGCCTGCTCTTCAACCCAGAAGCCTCTGAGGAAGCCATGAAGAACGGACAGAAAGCCCTCGCTGCCACAGGCAAGGAGGAAGCATTCACACCAGCAGTCATGGCACGTCTTTTCCCCCGTGCGGTCGTGTCTCCTGAGTTTGGCGGCGATGACATCACCTTCCGAATCAGTGCTCCAGAGGCAAAGGAGGTGCTTTTCAAGAGTGAGTTTGTGACGAAGCCCATGCAGAAGGATGCAGATGGCGTGTGGAGCATCAAGATTGAGGACAACGTGACGGAAACCTTCAAGTATTGTTTTGTAGTCGATGGCACCCAGGTGGCAGACCCCAGCAATATGTACCTCTCTCCCGACAAGGGCTTCAAGTATAGCGTCAGCAACAACCCCGCCGCTCCTTACAGCCTCCTCTCGATGGGTGACATCAAGCACGGCAAGGTGTCTTACGACCTCAACACAAACGTGGCATACTATTACCCACCTGTTGACAAAGACCCGCTTCTTCCCCTCATCCGCCTTATTCCTGGTGCAGACGACACGATGGAAAGCTGGTTCAAGGTGGGTGGAGCCAATGCCATTGCCGATAAGCTTTTGGCTCAGGGAAGAACCCAGCCCTGCAACATGATTACAGATGTGAACGCAAAGGCGGATTTCAGCAAAGCCAAGATGAAAGTCTATACGCTCAATGCCGCTGACTACAAGACCTGGGCAGAGCGTCGCAAGGCACTGGAGCAACTCCTGCTGAGTCTGAAGTAGCCAACTTCTCAGCGCCGAAAAGTTACATTACGAGAAACCCTGGGTTTCTTACCGAGAAAGGGGTAGTTTCCTTACGAGAAGCTATCCCTTTACTTTATCCTCTCATTTTGGCAAAGACAAACCTTGACTAAAGCCGTTTTGTCATTTGGCTCGAGCCAATTTTCTGGGCGAAGATGGACGCAAAGGTTAGGGAGTAGGAAAGAAGGTGGAAATCATGAATGAGAGAAAAAGAAATGACCCAGAGCAATCTGAGCCATTTCCTTTCTAATGAATGTATGGAGAAGATCCATTTGTCATTTCAAAGATGAAGCA
>CADCQH010000220.1 GCA_902803605.1 uncultured Bacteroidales bacterium
AGGCATGGGTCATGACCAGTGCCTTGGCACAAGTGCGCTTCTGGGGGTCTTTCTCCACAAAGGGATAGTGCCTGGCTATTTCCCACTTCTCCCCGTACTTTGCTTTGGCATACTTCTCCAAATCGGCGGTTTTCATCACTTGTGCCTGTACATGACCTGCACCGCAGACTGTCAAGATGGCCACTACAGCCATCATTATCAATGTCTTCATTCTTCCTGTATCTATTGACTTAGATGTTGGCGATGCTCATGATGTCGGCGAACACACCCGCTGCCGTCACTGAGGCACCTGCACCATAGCCCTGAATGAGCATGGGGTACTGGTTGTAGCGTTCGGTGGTGATGAGGATAATGTTGTTGGAACCCTCCAGGTCGTAGAACGGGTGATGCTCACCCACACGCTGCAGTGCCACACTACCCTTTCCATTCTCCAATTTCGCCACGAATTTCCAATGTTCATGTGCTGCTTCCACCTCCTGACGTTCCTTCTCGAACTGCGCATCCAACGATGGGAGATTCTTCCAAAAGTCTTCCAATGTGCCATCAAAGAATGACTGGGGAATGAAGAGCGTCTTCTCCACATCCTCCTGATTCATCTTGTAACCTGCTTCACGAGAGAGGATGACGAGTTTCCTGACCACATCCTTACCACTCAGGTCAATGCGTGGATCGGGTTCACTATAACCCTCTTCCTTCGCACGACGTACGGTCTCGCTGAAAGGCACATCTGCCGAAATGGTGTTGAAGATGAAATTGAGCGTACCACTCAAGACTGCCTCCAACTTCAGAATCTTGTCGCCTGAGTTGATGAGGTCGTTGATGGTGTTGATGATGGGCAGACCAGCACCCACATTCGTCTCAAACAGATATTTCACGCCACGCTTGCGGGCTGTGGCCTTCAACTTGGCATAGTTGTCGTAGTCGCTCGATGCTGCCACCTTGTTGGCTGCAACCACGGAGATATTGTTGCTCAGGAATGCTTCGTAAAGTCCTGCCACGTCGGCACTTGCCGTGCAGTCCACAAAGACGCTGTTGAAGATGTTCATGCCTATCACCTCGTCCTTCAGACGCTCCAAATTGCTGGCTGGAGCATCCTTCAGACCTACACGAAGTTGAGCAACGGAGAACTTGCCGTCCTCTTCCCATTGCGAGAGGTCAATGCCGTTCCGGTCGAACATCGCATTATGTCCGCTGGCGATGCCCACCACGTTGATTTGCAGGTTACGCTCCTTCATCAACTTCTGACGCTGACCGGCAATCTGCTCCATCAAACTACCGCCCACCGTTCCGACACCACACAGGAATACGTTCAGCACTTGATATTCTGACAGGAAGAACGAGTCGTGAATCACGTTCAACGACTTTCTCAGACTCTTCCTTTCGACCACAAATGAGATGTTCGTTTCACTGGCTCCTTGAGCACAGGCAATCACACTGATACCATTGCGTCCCAACGTGCCGAAGAGCTTTCCAGCGATGCCTGGTGTATGCTTCATATTCTCACCCACGATGGCGACAGTGGCCAAATCCCTCTCCAGCTTCATCTTGTACATGGCACCCATCTCTATCTCCTTCGCAAACTCTTTGTTCAGCACCTCGCAGGCACGATCAGCATCAGCATCCGTCACACCAATGGACGTGCTGTTCTCCGAACTTGCCTGACTCACCATGAACACGCTGATGCCGTTGTCTGCCAAAGTTGTGAAGATGCGACGGTTCACACCAATCACACCCACCATCGACAGACCGCTCACCGTGATCAAGCTCGTATTGTTGATGGACGAAATGCCCTTGATGGCACGTCCGTTGTCGTTGTTTTCATCTATGTTGGTGATGATTGTACCCTTGTCTTCTGGACGGAACGTGTTCTTCACCAAGATGGGGATATTCTTCACGCACACAGGGTAGATGGTGGGCGGATAGACCACTTTGGCGCCGAAGTTGCACAACTCCGTTGCCTCCACATACGAAAGTTTGTCGATGGGGTAGGCATTGTTGATGACACGGGGGTCGGCCGTCATGAAGCCAGACACATCCGTCCAAATCTCCAGCACATCAGCATTCAGGGCTGCAGCCAGAATCGCCGCAGTATAATCTGAGCCACCACGTCCGAGGTTCGTCACCTCGCCCGTGACGCTGTCCGTTGAGATGAAACCGCCAGCAACACAAACCTTATGGCTGGACGTCCCGTTCTTGAAGTCCTTGAACGTTTCCAAAATCAGCGGCGTGCTCACTGAGTTGCTGAACAGGTTCCGACCTTCCTTATGCTTTGTTTTGATGAACTCCAAAGAATTGTACCATTTGGCATTCTCAATCAGTGTAGCCACGATGTTGCTGCTGATGCGCTC
>CADCQH010000221.1 GCA_902803605.1 uncultured Bacteroidales bacterium
CCAACTCACCCACCAGAAATTACGCCTATAGACTCAACATCATGGGAAACAGGCTGCTGATGGCCGGTGGTAATTTCTATTATCCTAATGTGGCCTATCCAGGTATGGCCCTCAAGTACGAAAATGACAAATGGTCTGCCTTCGAGGATGAAGAAGCCATTAAACTAGTAGGAGAGGACGCTTATATGAATGTGACAGATGTCGTACAAGACCCCAACGATACAGAGCATCACTGGTTAGGCACCATGCGTAGCGGTATCTATGAGTTCAAAGATTATAAATTGGTCAATCACTACACTTATGACAACTCACCCCTCACCAGCATCGTTCCTGACTATATACATGCTGATTGGTATGTGCGTGTGACAGGTCTTGCCTACGACTCTGATAACAACCTTTGGATGATGAACAATGAATGCGAAACGATTGTTCGCATTTTGAAGAAGGATGGTACATGGACCTCGCTCTTCTTCGATGACATAAAAGGCAACACCACCTTCGACAAGATTCTTTTTGACAAACGTGGGTGGATGTGGTCGAACAGCCGAAGAGATGCGAATGAATACCGTACTGCAGGCATCCTTGTCATGAACTACAACGGCACCCTCTCAACAACTCAAGACGACAAATACAAGTTCATCCGTACCTTCCAAAATCAAGACGGAACGACTTATGACCCTGTGTATGTGTATTGCATCACTGAGACTTTGGACGGGAGCATGTGGATTGGCACTAACAATGGGCTTTTCGTCAGCGAAGACCCTTCGACGGTCTTTGACAATAATTTTCATCTGACCCAAATCAAGGTTCCTCGCAATGACGGCAGCAATCTGGCCGACTACCTGTTGAATGGTGTCAATGTGAAATGTATCGCTGTCGATGGCGGCAATCGTAAATGGATTGGCACAGTGGATGATGGCGTCTATCTCATCAGCGCTGACGGTATGGAAACCATTGAACGGTTCACCACAGAAAACAGTCCGCTCATCAGTAATGAAATCAATGACATTGCCATCAACGGCGAGACGGGTGAGGTGTTCATCGCCACCAGCAAGGGACTTTGTTCCTATCATGGTGATGCCACTGACCCAGCCACATCCATGAGTTCTGGCAATCTGAAGGTATATCCTAACCCCGTCCGTCCAGAATATCAGGGGAAGGTACACATCACAGGACTGATGTACGACTCGAACGTGAAGATTGTGAGTGCTGCTGGCAAGTTGGTGGCAGAGGGCACAAGCATTGGAGGTGAATATTCTTGGGATTGCTGCATGCAAAACGGCAGGCGTGTAGGCTCAGGCATCTATTATGCTCTCTGTACAGACAAAGATGGAAAGAAAGGGGCTGTCGCCAAAATTTTAATCATCAAATAGCAAAAACATGACAAGCGGCATCAGACATATTCTCGCCATAGCACTGATGGGACTATGCGTAACGCTCTATGCCCAGTCCTCTCACGAAAGCAGGAAGATGTCCTGTCTGGTGCGTGAAGCAGCCCGTTCCTGCAGTATGAGGAAGGTGGCTGGATACGAAAAAGAAGCCCCCCAACACATGTGTGCTTTGGTACGCATCGCTGGACCAACGGATGATGTCCATTCGTTGCTGGCTGAGAACGGAAGCCGTGCTTTGGCACAGTGGGGAGACATCTATATTGCAGACATCCCCATTCGACGGCTCAACAGCTTAGCGGCTCATCCCAACGTGAAACGCATCGAAGCAAACAATCCTTGTACCATTCTATTGGACACGACGAGTGTTATCGTATCTGCACAGACCGTCTGGGAAGGGACATCCCAGACACCTGCCTTTGATGGCGAAGGGGTGGTGATAGGCATTCAAGACATCGGCTTCGACTTGACTCACCCCACCTTTTACAGTCGGGACTTTAGCCGCTATCGCATTCAACGCTTTTGGGATTTCCTTTCCACTGACACCATCAACAGTACCATGATTGTCGGCAGGGAATATGTGGATGAGTCCTCCTTGTTGACCCTGCAGCACAGTGCAGACGGATTGCACCACACACATGGCACCTACACTGCAGGCATTGCAGCTGGCAGTGGGGCAGAGGGACCCAATGTCAGGTCTCCTTTCATCGGTATGGCACCTGAAGCCGACCTTTGCCTGGTGGCCAACGCCACTTCCAACAATGCTGACCTCATTGATGCAAAACAACTTTACAAATTCACCAATGCACTCGACCTTTTAGGGTTCCAGTATATCTTCGACTATGCGGAATCCGTCGGTAAGCCCTGCGTCATTTCATTCAGTCAAGGGTTTCAGCCTTCCATGTATAGTGAAGACCAACTCTTCTTCGAGGTCTTGGACAAGATGGTGGGCCCTGGGCGTATCATTGTGGCTGCAGCAGGAAATGCAGGAAGGGACAACACTTATCTGCACAAACGGGCTTCAGATCAGAAAGCAGGCACTTTCATCAGCAGCGACCGTACATTTTTTCTGTCGCAACTCCGTTCGTATGATGAAAAGAAGAACATGAACATCCACGTCAAGTTCTACCCATCTGGCAGCAGTACTCCTCTGACCTACACCCTATCGAGCCAACAAGTCTATGATTCCCCTGATAGCGTCTTTTCTGATACAATCACAGTGGCTGAGGGGAAACGGTTCTTGTTGGAACTCTATGCATACCCCAACTATCATCAGCCTGAGCAAACAGCATACGAACTGTTGATAGGTCATCTGAACAAGGGGAAGGTAGGAGATCAAGAAATACCTATCTCAGTAGAACTGACAGGCGATGGGACAGAGATAGAGATGTTCAAGTATATCGGCAATATGAAAACCAATGCACTCGACCCCACCCTCGACGATGCCACCAATGGTTACAGCATCCATGCTCCCTCGTGTTCCCCCAGTGTCATCAGCGTTGGCGTGACCATCCACCGTACTGGTGTCACCAATTATTTAGGTACCTGGAAACACGTTGAAGAGGGCACGAATGGTATGCGCTGCACGATGAGCAGCATCGGCCCCACTTTGAGCGGTCTGACCAAACCTGACGTCATGGCACCTGGATGCAATCTCATCTCCTCATACAGTACTTGGTATCTACAGGAACATCCTGATGCCAGCGACATCAAATGGGATGTGCGCTATTTCAACTATCAAAATCGCACCTACCCATGGAATGCTAATAGCGGCACGTCTTCATCAGCTCCTGTTGTAGGCGGCATTATCGCATTGTGGTTACAAGCCAATCCCAAGTTGACACCTCAAGAAGCAATGGAGGTCATTGCTGCAACAAGCCATCACTATGATCCTTCTCTCTCCTACCCCAACAATTTCTACGGATATGGCGAGATTGATGCCTACAAGGGATTGCTCCATGTGCTTGACCTGAAAGAGACAGGAATCATCGACACACACCAACCTCGACAAGCACGTATCGGTCTCAAGGGAAACGATCTGTATGTACAGTTCGAACATCCGACCACAACTGTGACAAGGCTGCATGTA
The DNA here is from genome assembly GCA_902803605.1 of uncultured Bacteroidales bacterium. GTDB lineage: Bacteria > Bacteroidota > Bacteroidia > Bacteroidales > Bacteroidaceae > Minthosoma. The sequence continues at coordinate 3,478 of CADCQH010000221.1, forward strand.
TATCATCTTTCAGGACGGAAGGTGCATGAAGATCTCCTTCCTGCAGGACAAAGCACCTACACGATTTCTCTCCCTGCTTTTGAAAGTGGGGTGTATGCCGTTCAGATAGACACCAACGATGCCAACACCACAGGATCATCATTGATCAGAATCAGATAGGATGGGCAAATAGGATGGGCAGAAAGGAACTCATATCAGTCATTGTATGTACCTATAATCAGGAAGGCACCATCGCACGGACGCTCGACAGCATCCTGCGACAAGACTGCCATGTGCCCATCGAAATTCTCATTGGTGAAGACTGCTCGTCTGATCATACCCTCGATGTTTGCCGACAATACGCAGAGAAATACCCTGATGTCATACGCCTTTTTGCCAACAAGCCCAACAAAGGCATTGTCAACAATTATTTTGACTGTCTATTAGCCGCACAGGGCAAGTACATCGCAGACTGTGCAGGTGATGACGAATGGAGTGACCCCCAAAAACTGGAAAAAGAACTGTGCATTTTGGAAGCCCACCCAGAGGTGACCATCGTACATACGAATTACCTACATCGAGATGCCATCACTGGTCTTCTTTCCTTACCCCATCCTCATCCTTGCTTTCATCTCGCTGAGGGAGAAATGACCATAGTGGATGGCCAGACCCTGCTCATCCCCATCCTCACCCAGTTATCCCGTCCCATCATCCACCTGTGCACAGCACTCTATCGCACTGACGTGATGCTTAAAGCCTACCATGAACACACGTCCTTCATGCGAAACAAAGATTATGGTTGTGAGGATGTACAAGTAAGCCTAATGCTGGCGAGGGCTGGCAAGGTGGCCTATCTCAACGAAAAAACGCTGTACTACACAACAGGAGGAGCGACCATCTCAAGTACCCACGATGATGCGAAACAATTCCGATTTGTCAAGAACGTCACCCAATTAGGGTACGACCTTTCTCAGACATTTGGCATTCAAGACAAAAAATTGCAGGAGTATTTTGATTATCGCGTCTATGCGCTGCTGATGCATGCTTTCCGTGCCCATAATGCAGAATTGCGCGCAGAAGCGCTCTTTTGTCAGCGGCAATGGAAAGCGCACCTCAACATGAAAGCCCAACGGGTCAAAACCGTTACAAGCATCCCATTCTTGTGGTCGTGTGCCCTTGCCCTCAGAAAGATGTTCGTTCTCAATTCCCATCACTGCCATGAATGACAAGCCAGACATCGTCATACGCCTCCATTCAGGATTAGCCAACAGAATGTTCCAATATGCCTATTATCTGTATCTACAGACAAAAGGCTATCGGGTGTGGGTGGACCATACAAGCTTCAGACAGATTCATGCCCATGAGCAAGTGGAATGGAATCGTATCTTTCCCAAAGCCCTCATGAGGGAAGCTGCTCCAAATTTGCTCTTCCATTACGGAGGAGGCAGCGACATCCTCTCTAAAATCCGTCGGCGCATTCCCCATGCCAGTCGTGTGTGGTGGAGGATGAAAGACCCCACTTTCAGAATCCCCACAGAGGAAGAACTGAACAAGCACCCTTATTTGATTGGCTTCTTCCAAAGAGCAGAGATGGTGGAGCAGGTAGCAGATAGGCTCCATGAGGTTTTTCAGTTTGAACCCTTTGAATCGAACACGAAGAACGCAGCCTTGGCTCAACAATTTGCCCATGAAGAGTCTGTCGCCATCCATATTCGTAAGGCGAAAGACTACACTTCCCTTCCCTGGTTTGAGGACACATGTACAGCAACATACTATACTCATGCCATTGCATACATGAAACAACATCTACAGCATCCCCGATTCTATGTCTTTGCCGATAATTTCACTTGGGCAAAAGAGCATTTGCCTAAAGAATGCGAATGGGTGGAAGGCAATACCTCCGCAGGATGGGGAAGTCATTTTGACATGCAACTGATGAGTTGCTGCAAGCACAATATCATCGCCAACAGCACCTATAGCTGGTGGGCGGCTTTCCTGAATCAGAACCCCAACAAGCAGGTGGTCATGCCAAGTCACTGGTTCAACCCCCAACTCTATCCAGAACCCGAAACTGCCCTACAAGCAAAAGGGTGGATTAGCCTTGATTGAATATTTGCATCAGCTGCCGCGCCACCACATCTGGTGCCACCCTTTTCCTCAATTCATTGCTCCATTGGGGATCAAACACCACATCAACAACCTCTTGCATACGTTGGCGTAAAGAAAAGGCATCTCCTGCTTTGGCAATCAGGCAAGCACCCTCCAACAATGCGTTTATAGGGATGATATCTGTTGTGACAACTGGAATACCCGTGCTGATGGCCTCCATAATGACCAATCCCTGCGATTCACTCCGCGAGGCAAGCACTAAGGCATCGGAATGGTACAGCAACTCACGAACCCCTTGTCTGTCCAGTTCCCCATGGAAGGAAATCCCGTCAAGATCATCAAAAAGATGCCGCACCGCTCCACTATCCGTACCTTTTCCTGCAATATGCAATTCCACATTCTTCATCCCTTTCAACGCTTCGGCCAAAACATCATAACCTTTGCGCTCAATGTCACCAATAGCTAAACAGCAAAAGCGGAAGCAGCGATTGGCCTGCCTTTCACGTGGTCGGAAAGCAAAGAAATCCACATCGATGATATTGGAAATGGGAGTGAAGGAATAATCTTTCCCAAAGAATGGTGCCAAATCATCCACCAACTCTGCAGATACCGGAATCACATGGTTAGCATGTTCATAGGTGTCCTTCAGTAATCGACGTGCCCAGTCTGCCTTTTTCCATCCCTTACCATAGTATAAGTCGAAGATGCCGGAAGGCAAGTGTTCTGTGATGAAGAAAGGGATGCTCTCGCGCTCTGCCACCATCCTTGCCGCTACACCAGCCCACTGACAGCAGTGTGCGTGCAACACATCTGGACGCCCGTATCGGTGTTTGTAGTCCTCATACATTTCTTGAACGGTACGACACCATCGCTGCTGATTGGGGCGAATGCAGTGAGGTATTGATCGTATATAACTCCGATACACCTCCACACCATCCATCTCTTCCCACCAACGGTCATGCCGCGCCTTCCAATAAAAAGCGCCATCGACCGACGCCCCCAATTGTACGCATGACAACACGCGCACAATGTTGCCTTGGGTTTTCAAGGCGCGTGCCTGTTCCAATGCAAAGAGTCCACCATGAGGAGGGAAGAAGGACGGTATTTCAAGTATATGCATAAGTACGTTCGTTAGAGTCTTATTCGAGTATAAAGATTGAACAAGCAATATTTCCATTCACTGTGCCAACGTAAAGGGAAGTATCCCATGACACACAAAGCCGAGGTAATCTCTGACTGGAAAGCCTTGACATGCCGTTGACGAAGCAAAAGACGGAGTATATCAACAGCCAAATAATCCATCTTGTACTGCATACAAGCACGGAGTTCTGGCGCCTGATTGGCAACATTTTCCAAATGCTGTAAGGCGGCCACCATATCTCGAAGTCCCTTCTTTTGTCGTTCCTTGTCTGTGGTGGTGGTGATGCTGCCATGACGAAGGATGCGCTCATACCAATCAATGTTCAAGGCCATAAAAGTCTGAGCCAAGGCAAAAGCATGTGGAGTGAAAGCCTCATCCTCGTGAAGCATTCCTTCCACAAACACCAAATTCTGTTCACGCAAGAAGGCTGCACGCCAAAAATATCCCCATACACAAGGCTGCAAGTTGCGATCACGCATAAAATCCTGAGCAGACATCAACTTCTCATAATCGGGCACGTAACGATGGTAAGAACTCCTCTTCCCATCAAAGCCTTTTTGAAGGATGTTGACACTAAAAATATCTGCCTGATATTTCTCCAACATCTTGGCAGGAAACTTAGCAGCAAACAGATGGTCATCAGCATCTACAAAACAAAGATATTCTCCTTTAGCCACCTTCATACCAGCATTGCGAGCCGCACTAAGCCCCCTATTCTCCTGCGTAATCACGACCATATCAGCAGATCTCTTTTGATAGTCTGACAGCAATGCAGAAGTCCCATCCGTCGAGCCATCATTAACCACAATGACCTCAAAACCACGTCCCTGCATGTCAAGACGTTCAATGCTGTCGAGACACTCCCTGAGATATGGCTCGGCATTGTAAGCAGGTATGATGAAAGATATCAATAGCGTATTCATTGGCATCAGGATTTTATTCTTGCTTGACGATACTGTCTTTTTCTGAAAACCCACTGCAGCAGCCACCAAGGATAAAGGCACACATTCAGCCAAATAGACAAGGAGCTCTCACCGTGCCGCTGTAATTCGGAAGCACAAACATGCATATCTTGCCATTGTCCCCTAAACAAGCTGAACACTAAAGGCCGGTAGGCTCTCTTATAACAATAAGGCAAGCCATGTTGCTTGAAAAAATGATTGGCTTGTGCCATCACTTGCGTGTAGGCTTTTTTCCTTTCTGCCACCATCGTCTTTCCTACACTATTGGGACGATTACACACACAATAACAAACCGAATCGTCCACCAACACACGGACAGCCTCATGTCCCACAAGGTAGGAGAAACGCACATCGTTCAAAATGGGCGTTTCATCAAAGTGAATATCTTTCTGTACAATGAGTTCACGACGAATCAACTTACACCAAGGTTCACTATGCTGATAACGCAATAATTGCTCACGTTCCTGTGCTGATTGTTTCATGATCCAGTTCAAACGGTCAGCACGACTCGATGGTCGTCCCGTCACGTCATCTATCGCCTGGGCATTGAAGCAAATCATATCGGCAGAAGAGTGTGTGGCATAGCGATCCAGCAACGCATTCAACGCCTCTGTATAGAAGTAGTCATCCGCATCCGCAAAGAACACATCGTCTCCTTTGGCCACTTTCAACCCCTCATTACGAGCAGCACCTCCACCTCGATTGCCAGGCAATAACAGGAACTCCACCGAAGGGAACCTTTCTTGAAGGACATTCCATCGCGATACACAATCCTCAGGGCTCCCATCATCCACCACCACTACCTGCAAGTCCGCACGAACAGGCACGGAATCCAACAACCGCTCCAAGAGCTTTGGTTGGCAGTAATGGGGAATGATCAAGGTGTAACGAGGGTGCATCGCCATTATTCTTGGATATAAATTCGTTGTACACGGTTACTGATGCCCGTAAGCACCTCATACGGGATGGTGCCGAGTGCATCACTGAGCACGGTGACAGGCAGATGGTCGCCAAAAATTTCCACCATATCACCCTCCTTACAATCAATGCCTGTCACATCAAGCATGCAGACATCCATACATATATTACCCACATATTCAGCCTTCTGCCCATTCACAAGGCAGTAGCAGCCACGATTTCCCAAATGACGGTTGAGACCATCAGCATAACCAATAGGAATGGCAGCAATACGGCTGTCACGCTCAAGGACAGTACGGCGCGAATAGCCGATGCTGTCCCCCTTGGGTACATCACGAATCTGTAAGATTGTGGTCTTGAGTGTCGCCACATTATTCAATATGTGGTTGTTACGGGCATTGATACCATAAAGTCCCAATCCCAAACGCACCATGTCAAGATGGTACTCCGGGAAATGCTCGATACCTGCGGAATTGCAGATATGACGAATAATCTTATGAGAGTACGCCGCTTGCAACTGACGGCTGGCACTGTCGAAAAGGTCAAACTGGTGACGAGAGAATGTATCAAACTCATCCCCATCACTACCTACAAAATGGCTGAACACAGAACAAGGTACAAGGGCTGTCTGACGACGCAGACGGTCAATAAGACGTGGCATATCCTTTTCAGGATTGAAACCTAAACGATGCATACCCGTATCCAGTTTGACATGAATGGGAAAGTTGGTGATACCCTCTTTCTCTGCCGCATAAATCAACTGCTCCAGCAAGTCGAAACTGAACACCTCCGGTTCAAGGCTGTAATCGAAAAGCATCTTGAATGAGGTGGTTTCCGGATTCATAATCATGATGTTGGCAGTAATCCCTGCCTCACGAAGATCGACACCCTCATCAGCCACTGCCACAGCCAAGTAGTCCACCCCATTGTCCTGGAGAGTCTTACTGGTTTCCAATGACCCAACGCCATAACCACTGGCTTTCACCATACACACCATCTTTGTTTCGGGCTTCATGAAACTACGATAATGGCGAACATTGTTCACGAGGGCATTAAGATTTACCTCTAAGATGGTTTGATGAACTTTCAGCGTCAAGAGGTCGCTTACCTTATCAAACCGGAACTGACGAGCTCCCTTGATAAGAATGAACTCATTACGCAATTGTTCAAATACCTCGCTGTGAATCAAGGCGTCTGTTGTACGGAACATAAAATGTTCCATAGGAAAGTAGGCTTCACAAGCCGTCAATTCATCGCCCACGCCAATCACCTTCTCGATGCCACGCGAAGCCGCCATTTGCGCCACCCGTGAATAGAGGCTTCGAGGGGATTCTCCACTCTGCAGAATATCACTAAGTATCAGCGTACGATGCTGCCTCTTCGTTTCTGGACGCCTGCTCATGAAGTCAAGTGCTATATCCAGCGACTGCACATCTGAATTGTAGGAGTCATTGATGAGTGTACATCCATTCTTACCATCCTTCACCTCCAAACGCATGGCCACTGGTTCCAAACGGCTCATGCGATCACAAAGGACACGGAGGTCGCCTGAGAATACGGTCAAGGCTGTAGAAAAACAAGTAATGGAGTTTTCAATGGAAGCATCATCAATGAAGGGAATAGTGTATTGCCCCACTTGACCCTCATGTTCAAAATGAACAGTTGCACGCTCGTGATCCTTCTCCACCTGGCGCACTTGCAATTTGATGCGTTGAACACGTTCTGGCAAGGTTTCCGAGCACCTTTGGATAGTGGCATCCTCAGAATTGAGAATCAACGTCTTGCAATCCTTGAAGAGTAGCATTTTCTCAGCACACTTGATGCCATAGCTCATAAAGTTCTCTTGATGAGCTGCCCCCAGATTGGTCATTACGCCAATCGTGGGTTTCACGATGCGTTCCAATTTTTCCATTTCGCCTGGCTGGGAGATACCCGCCTCGATAATGGCAAGGTCATTGTGGGGATTGATGAGCCAGACGCTCAACGGAACACCCACTTGACTGTTGTAACTGCGAGGAGAACGGCAGATGTTGAAATCGGGCGAGAGCAACTGATAGAGCCATTCCTTCACGCTCGTCTTTCCGTTTGAACCCGTAATGCCAATCACAGGAATATCCAACTTACTGCGATGATAAGCCGCCAAATCCTGCAGAGCTTGCAAAGGTGACTTCACCACCAGAAAGTTCGCATCTTCCATGCGTGATGCAGGAAGATGCTCCACCACAAAGTTTCGTACACCTCTCCTGTACAACTCTTCAATATACTTATGCCCATCGTTCTTCTCTGTTTTCAAAGCAAAGAAGAGCGTCTCATCGGGGAAACAAAGGCTTCGGCTGTCAATCAACAACCAATTGATTTTTGCCTCTGCCATTCCTTTTCGCTGTGCGCTTATTACTTGCGCAATCTCATCTATTTTGTACATATAATCGGTCGGTGCTGTTGGCGTGCCCAGTCTTTTGTAGCCTTTGCCACAGCATCCTTGGTTTTATTGTCAAAGAAGGTATCTTGGAACCGCTGCCATATATACTCCACTGCCTGTGCCGAAGGATGTATCATGTCATCGGCATAAAAACGGTAATCACGCAATTCATCCATCATGATTTCGTAGGAAGGGAAATAATTGCATGTACCATTTGACAATTTATCGTTTACTATTTCTTCCACGCCCTGCAACAATATCCCCTTCGATATCTGATTCACATGATATCCATCCCTCTTGTGGCGGATGGGGCTGACCGTGAAAATGACCTTCAACTGAGGATTCACGCTCTCTAACAACTGTAGAAGCATCTGCCATTGGTCAACGATGTCATAGGCACTCAATCGTTCCCGTACAAAAAGGCTGTCTTGTTGCTTATGGCAATTCGCCACCAACATGCCCGTCTCCTTGAAGCGATAGATGATGGCTGTTCCGAAGGTGACAATCATCACATCAGCTTTACGCAGGAAGCCAGCCACTTGATGAGTGGTATCGTTGATACGTTCCACCAACGTAGCCACATCGGAAGAGGAAAACCGGCTGTGATGCATCCATGAGTGCCACACACCATCCTCATCACAAAATATCTCCTGACCAACGTGCTGAGCACCCTCCCCTTTGGGAGATTGGGAAACTTCTCTTTCACTGATGCTCCTCAAAAGACTGGCTGCGATGCTGGCTGGATTGTAGAGTGTACCAAAAGGATTGACCTTTGCATCAAAACCTCCTCGCACCATCTTCTCTCCTATCTCATCAGCAAAGCACGAGCCTACCAGCAGCACTCTCGCCCCAACAGGAATCTTCCACTCCGACAAGGGAATGTCTATGCGTGTCATCAGTTCCATCAACCCCATCTAACTATTCACCCTATCAATCTCCGTAATAAGAGAATTCCTCTTTCGTCCCATCGGCTTTTGTAAAAAAGCCCGAATAAGATTCACCGCAATGCAGGAGCTCACCCTGGTCATCATATTCGCCCCCACTGGAATATTGGCCTTCATACCGACCCACAAAGTCTTTTGTGGTTGGAAGATAGGCATCTACGACAAGGTTCCCCTCTATCTCCTCATAGGTGCCGCCGCCTTCTGAGGGTTCTTTCTCATCCTTGGTTTGTTCGTAGCTGACAAGGCGAAGCACATAGAGGGTATCCGTTGTACCTAAATTGTCTTGAATGAATCGGCTATCATCGCCCTCGACAATAAACATCTTATAACCTCCATCTCCATTATATCCAGCCACCAACCATGTGATGATGTTACCCTTAGGAGCAGGTGCATCAGCCAAGGTGCGTGGCAATGCCGGCAATATGACTACAGATGCCGTGTCCGGCACAGCAGTCACTGAATCACTATCTGATCGCTCATCGTTCATCTTACTCGTAGAAAAATGACAAGAGCTGGTGCCCCAAAGGGTCAGGGCAGTAAAAGCTGCTGAAAGCAGCAGGGAAAAGGTCTTTTTCATCTTTATATTTGGTAATTTAGGAGTACCGTGGGCACAAAGGTACATATTTTTTCCCATTCACTCTTCACTTTTCATCCAAAAGTCGTAACTTTGCAGTCGCAAAGTGTGAAACACACTTACTTTTCGATTTCAATAAACAAAAAATAGAAGAATATTATGGCAAAGAAAGCTCTTTTGATGATTCTCGACGGTTGGGGAATCGGTGACAAAAGCAAGGGTGACGTTATTTTTCAGACACCCACACCTTACATGGACTATTTAAACGCAAACTATCCTCACTCAGAACTGCAAGCATCTGGCGAAAACGTGGGTCTTCCCGATGGTCAGATGGGCAATTCTGAAGTGGGTCACCTGAATATCGGTGCAGGACGTATCGTTTACCAGGACTTGGTAAAAATCAATCGCGCCTGCGCAGACAACTCCATTTTGGAGAATCCTGAAATCAAGTCAGCATACGGCTATGCTAAAGCAAACGGCAAGAGTGTCCACCTCATGGGCTTGACTTCTACTGGTGGCGTACACTCTTCCTTCGACCATATACTGAAGCTCATCGACATCGCCAAGGTGTATGGCATTGAAAATTGCTACGTACATTGTTTTATGGACGGTCGTGACACAGACCCGAAATCCGGCAAGGGATTTATTGCAGACTTGCAGAAGCACATTGACGAGGTGGGTGTAGGTGCTATCGCTTCTATCATTGGTCGTTTCTACGCCATGGACCGCGACAAGCGCTGGGATCGCATCAAGGTTGCTTATGACCAACTTGTTCACGGCAAGGGTCGTGAAGTGGCTGATATGGTGGAAGGTGTGCAGTCTTGCTATGATTCTCACACTGAAGAGCACAAGAACACCGATGAATTTATGGAGCCACTCATCAACTGCAATGTGGATGGTCGCATCAAGGAAGGTGACGTGGTCATCTTCTACAACTACCGCAACGACCGTGCCAAGGAACTCACCATCGTCCTCACACAGAAAGACATGGAGGAACAGGGCATGAAGACCATACCTAACTTGCAATATTACTGCATGACTCCTTATGACGCTTCCTTCACAGGTGTTCACATCCTCTTCCCCAAGGAAAATGTGGAGAACACCCTCGGCGAATATATTGCATCAAAGGGTTTGAAGCAGTTGCATACGGCTGAAACTGAGAAATATGCACACGTGACCTTCTTCTTCAATGGTGGCCGTGAAGAACCCTTTGAGGGTGAA
>CADCQH010000222.1 GCA_902803605.1 uncultured Bacteroidales bacterium
AGGTGAGTCTTATCCCAGGCACTTCATACTATTCGCCGGATAATCGTCCATAGTTGTTTTTAATTAGTGAATACTCTCTTTTTCTGTTTGATTTGAATCTATATCATCAAATCGAGTGCAAAGGTACGATTAAGTATGGACATAAACAAAGAAAAAACAAAGTTTTTACTTTTAGTCTGGCATACGTACCTTTGACACCGATCCTAAATGTAGAATATCAGCACTTGATGAGTTCTAAATGCACTATATCAGCACTTGATGTTGAGTTCCTTGATGATGGCGGAAATCTTCTCGAAGGTGGAGATGCGGGAAGGAACGAGAGGAAGACGAAGTTCGTTCTCAATAAGTCCCATAGAGTTGAGCATCGCCTTCACGCCTGCAGGATTGCCGTCCACAAAGAGGAGTTTGAAGAGTTCCGTAAACTTGTGGTGGATAGTCAACGCATTCTGATAGTCACCATTGAGGGCAAGACGGACCATGCGGCTGAACTCCTTTGGCAGCGCATTGCCAATGACGGAAATGACACCTACAGCACCCAAGGTGATGAGGGGGAAAGTGATGCCGTCGTCACCAGAAATCACATCGAAGTGGGCTGGTTTGTTCTTGATGATGTCATCTATCTGAGTGAAGTTTCCAGATGCCTCCTTGATGGCCACGATGTTCGCACATTCGTTGGCAAGACGCAACGTAGTCTCAGCAGTCATGTTCACTCCCACACGTCCAGGTACATTGTAAAGCACAACAGAGAGATTGCGTGTCGCAGCAGCGGCAGCAATAGCCTTAAAGTGCTGATAAAGACCTTCTTGAGAAGGCTTGTTATAGTAAGGACAAACGCTAAGGATGCCCTCGATGCCTGTAAAGTCGCCCGTCTGAATCTGTTCAACGACTGCAGCGGTATTGTTGCCTCCACACCCCATCAGGATGGGCACCTGTCCATTCACCTTTTCGACAACCAGGTCTTTCACCTGCTGGCGTTCCTCTGCTGAAAGCGTAGGAGTCTCAGCAGTGGTGCCCAACAGACAAATGAAATCAATGCCGTTGGATAGTTGATAATCGAGCAGTCGGCGGAGTGCTGTGAAATCCACCGTTCCTTCTTTTGTGAAAGGAGTAACGAGCGCAATGCCCAACCCCTTGAATTTGTTACGTACCATATATAATGTGTATTTTTCTTGTTTCAACTGTTATGCGATACCTCCACACTGGTCCTCCTATATCAGAAGCCATGCAGAGGATAATTGTCATCTTTCAGTTTCTTAATCAGTTTGTTGATATTCTTTACGGCATAGTCCCCCCACTGGCTTACAGGTAAATTCTTAGGAAAATATCCTTCATATACCTTCTCTACCAGTTCCGGCGTGTCCTGACAAGCTGTACGGAAGAACTGCAGGAACTGGTCTTTGTAGCCCATCTTAAGATAGGTGAGTGATTTGGCGGCAGGGATGTTCTTGACGAAGGGACTTTTGCTTTGAGCAGCAATCGTGCTCACAGCGTCAAGCACCTCCAATGCAAACTTATCAAAATTGTTCAGGACAAATGTCAAGGCAATATCAACCCCCATCATCACCTGATCTTCTGCCCATTGTAATGCCAAAGCGAAATTGCGTGATGCGTCTTCATATTTGGACAGAGCCAGATTGTTGATGCCCAACATAAAATAGGCTTCCGAATCCTTAGGGTCACATTGTGTCAAGAGTTTGTTCACCTTGATACTTTCCTTGTAGCATCCATGACTGTGAAAGATATCGCTGATATCGGTCATGACTCGCTTGTAGAGGTCCAAGCACTCGTAAAACTTATCCTCTTCTGCCCTCAGAGCTTCACTATTCTTCGGTAAGGTGTCCCTCGCATTGATGAACTTCAATGACACTGCCAACCTTTCATTCTCATAATATTGGAGTAACTTGTTCAGGGCAGCACTGGCAACCTTTCTTTCACCATTCATGAACAATGCGTCGGCATAGGGAATGATTTGCAGGTTCTCCCCTCCCCTGTCCAGATACTCCTTGAACACAGGAATGGACATGGTCTTCTCACCCATCGAATAAAGCGAGTGTGCTTTCGTCAGCATAGCATCCATATCATCGGGCTTGACGGCCAAAGCAAAATCGCAGGATTCGATGGCTTGATCATAACGCTGCAGCATGTACTGTGCAAGAGCAAGATTTGCCCATCCTTTCGGCAAATAAGGCTGTTCCTCCAGCACCTGTGTCAGCACATCACACATCAAATCGGCCAGTTCATTCTCTCTGCAGATGTCTGCCATCTGAACATCTTCATCATATTCGCCTAATGGAGAGAAGATGTCTATATATTCCCTTACCCATCGACGAACGGCTTCCACATCGAAATCCTTGTCTCCCAAGTCATTTCTTCGCAGCTCTATCAAGGATGAAATGATATGTATGTAATTCTCACGTCGATGAGCTTCTGAAGGTTCCTCCCCGTTTTCCATTTTCATCCACTCACGCCATATCTTTTCGGCCTTTCGAACATGGTGATATTTGGCATATTCTATCTGTGCCAACTGATACTTCACATCTGGGTTCGTGGCATCCAAATGTTTCAGTACCTCCTCGGCCTCGTCATACTTGCGTTGGTAAATGTAGGCAGCACTCAGGACTATCAACAGCACCTCATCATCGCCATGAATAGCAATCCCTTTGTTAAGGGTTTCCATAGACAAGTTCGGCTGATCTATGCTGAGGTAATAATCAGCAATGTCGGCAAAGTCGTCAGCATCCAGATAGATGCTTTCGCCCC
>CADCQH010000223.1 GCA_902803605.1 uncultured Bacteroidales bacterium
ACCAGTGTATCTGGCTCATTTTAATGATGAGCAAATACACCTCATAACAAGGTTCGCCTGTTCTACAAATCTGTTTAAATCGGAAGTTACAGAAAGTGGCATCAAAGATCTATTTGAATGTAGATTGTCTATTCCTCTTCAGGCAACTGTCAACAGACATGTAGCTATCTTCTTCGGCAAGCTTCGTGAACATGGGCTTCTTCCTCATTCATGGCAGATGATCATGGAAAAACACAAGCTGGTATCATCATCTATAAATAACGAGCCTCTGCGAGCAAGTCAACTACGCTGCGGATTATCGCAAGCAAGAGTGGCTAACCTTCGGAAGAAGCCGAACTCCAATATTACAGATGATGGAATTGGTTTTTTCGGCAGTTGTGACGTATTCATAACGAAGTTGAAAGAATGTCTGTAGAATGTAAGCAATCCTATTATCTGCAAATAGAGATGCTATATAACAACTATATACGGAATCCTATATAGTTGGCAGTCGCGCTCTTATGATTTTTAGGGGCTACCTTTGCGGCAGAAACGAATCTGGCACGGAGGTAGTCCCTCTATGCTTTTAGAATAAAATCATTAGGATATGGAAGATAATAGAGAATTTCATTTTTTAGACACGACTGTTACTTTTGACCAATTTGTTGATTCGCTGGCAATTAAAGTCGCATTACGAATACATCAAGTGGAGAAGGGTCAGCTTGAAATCAGCCAAACACAGGCATATAAAATGTTTGGAAAGGCTGATGTTCAACGATGGATCAAAAGCGGTAAGTTAATGCCATCCAGAATTTCTCCAGGCAAGAAACGGTATAAACTTGTCGATTTGCAACAACTGGCAAGCATTCGACAAAACTATCTGTTGTGATACGACAACACAAACGAAAAAACTCAGATACGGCTGTTAAGCTATATCTGAGTTTTTATTATCCAGAGAATCTTATGGAACCAGTCGTTGGTACATCTGTGAGAGATTCTTATCTACATTTGTAATCTTGAACTGAACACGTGCATTTTTTATTTTCTTGGGCAGCAAAGTAACAAGTTTATTCATTACCTGATCAACATTGGTAAAACCAGTATCTTCTAAGGCACATACCTTCTTACCCATCACATATGCCTCTGCTCGTACATTGTTATACTTAGATATTTTCTCAAAGGTTTTATCTTCTTTCTCAACAAACTTTGATTCCTTATCCGTGAAGAAAATAAAGTCAATAACTTTCTCGTTCAAAATCCATGCTGGAGTATAATCGACCTTAACATATACTTTGGCCATTTTGTTGATGGAGTGGTTTAGTCCAAAGTCCACTTCATTCATTGTCGCTCCACATTCATTTTGAGCTATTGTTGCCCAACTGTGACGGAAAGCATATAATGAAGCCTTGTAATTGGGGTCGACCTTCTCCCATATCTGCTTGATGCCGATATTTACATTGGCACTAAAGGAGTCGGAGGTGGACAGTCGGTCATGGAAATTAAACAGCCAAGGTGACTTTTTATCCCGAGAGAGGTACTTTTCAAATGTCGGTTTTAAGAACTCTGGTACACGTACTTCAAAGTACCCCTTATCAGAACGGCTCATTCTTGTTTTCTGACGCTCATAATGGAAGATTCCATTAACATACTGGTCTTTTTGGGCATTAAAAATGTCAACGGCATTCAATCCACACATGCAAAACGAAATCAAGGCCACGTCTTGACCAACCTCCATAAGTGGATTGGTGAATCGACTTCTGTCGGGAACTACATTGAAGAACTTACGTAACATACTTGCTGTGATTGCTCGCTTTTCAGGAATATCACTTCTTGGAATGACTACATTGCTCCAGGGATTCTTTAGTTTGACAATTCCAAGTTCCTCGTCATTGAATTCCTTCAAAGCTGCCTTGTAAACCTCACGCATACAAACAGGGTACTGCTCTTTACAACGATTGGTTTCTGACAGTGACTCAATCCATCGGTTAAGAAAAGCAGATGTAAGTCTCGAAAACATGATATTATCAGTTTCAGCAAATCTCTCCATGTGATTCAATGCCCACTTGTAGTTGCGTGAAGTTCTTTCCTGACCTCTGCTAATCAATTTATCAATATGCTTTCTCGTATAATCAGAGAAAGAAAGGTCGTTTTTAAACTCCGTCACATACTTTACAATCTCTGATGTTGACCAACTAGATGTGTCTATCTGATTGAGTAGCATAAAATAACTATCAATCAACATAGAAGTCTGGTGCATGACAAAAGGATCCGTGATGTCCTTCTTGTTGTTTACACCTTTTTCATTAACGACCCAAGATGTCTTTGCATAAGAAACTTGGTTGCGTTTGGTAAAGCGGATATAAACAGGATAAAGTCCGCTCTTTGTTTTTACTCTTACAGTTGCTTTTAAATTAACCATACTGAAATAAAATTAGTGAAATATTTGTTTGCTGAATATTCTCGATTTTACAGTGCCATTTTTTTAGTGTAAAACATTTGCCGTTTTAGTGTAAAGCATTTGTAAAACACTCCTGTCACGGACTGCCTGTTTTATGAGCAGAATGAGCAGAAAAGAACCGAGGCAAGTACCTGTTCGCCAAGTACTTGCCTCGTATTTCACTAATTTTCAGCATCTTATCGTTTATTCCTCGACGGCTGCCTGCGCCGCGGCAAGACGTGCGATTGGCACGCGGAATGGAGAGCATGAAGCGTAGTTCATACCAACCTTTGCACAGAATTTCACAGAACTTGGTTCACCGCCATGCTCACCGCAAATACCTGTACGCATACCTGGACGAACAGCACGACCCTTTTCGACGGCCATCTTGATGAGCTGACCTACACCGTTTTGGTCGAGTACCTGGAATGGGTCAACCTTCAAAATCTTCTTCTCCAAATAAACAGGGAGGAAGCTTGCAATGTCATCACGAGAGTAACCGAAGGTCATCTGTGTGAGGTCATTTGTTCCGAATGAGAAGTATTCAGCTTCCTTGGCAATCTTGTCTGCAGTAAGGGCTGCACGTGGAATCTCAATCATTGTACCAATTTCGAATGGGATTTCAACGCCTTCCTCTGCAAACACTTCCTTAGCCACCTTCTGGATGATTTCCTTCTGCTGCTTGAGCTCGTAAAGGATACCGATGAGTGGCACCATGATTTCTGGATGAGGATCGAAACCTTCCTTCTTCAACTGGCAAGCGGCACCAAGGATGGCACGTGTCTGCATAGCTGTAATCTCAGGGAAGGTGATACCAAGACGGCAACCACGATGACCAAGCATTGGATTGTTCTCTGCAAGGGAAGCAACACGCTGCTGGATGACCTTGATGTCAACACCCATAGCATCAGCCATTTCCTGCTGACCCTTCAGATCATGTGGCACGAACTCGTGCAATGGTGGGTCAAGCAGACGGATGTTCACATGAAGTCCGTCCATAGCCTTCAAGATTCCGTAAAAGTCTGCCTTCTGATAAGGAAGCAATTTAGCCAATGCCTTCTCACGACCCTCAACCGTGTCAGAGAGAATCATCTCACGCATAGCAACAATCTTCTGGTCATCGAAGAACATGTGCTCTGTACGAGTCAAACCAATACCCTTGGCACCAAATGCACGAGCTACTTCTGCATCATGTGGTGTGTCGGCGTTGGTGCGAACCTGCAACTTCGTGTATTTGTCGCAGAGATCCATAAGTGTCTTGAAGTCACCAGAGAGTTCAGCTGCCTTTGTCTGAATCTCACCTGCATATACCTGACCCGTCGAACCATTCAAAGAGATGTAGTCACCCTCTTTATATGTAACACCTTCAATTTCTACGGTCTTGCTCTTGTAATCAACATTAATGGCACCTGCACCAGAAACGCAGCACTTACCCATACCACGAGCAACCACGGCAGCGTGAGAGGTCATACCGCCACGTGCAGTGAGAATGCCTTCTGCTGATGCCATACCTGCGAGGTCTTCAGGAGATGTCTCAATACGTACCATGATCACCTTGTGACCGTTAGCGTGCCACTCCTGTGCATCGTCAGCATGGAATACAATCTGACCGCATGCAGCACCAGGAGATGCTGGCAGACCTTGTGTGATGACCTTTGCCTTCTTCAGTGCGTCCTTGTCGAACACTGGGTGAAGAAGTTCGTCGAGCTTCTGAGGCTCACAACGGAGAATGGCAGTCTTCTCATCGATAAGACCTTCGCGAACGAGATCCATCGCAATTTTCACCATAGCGGTACCTGTACGCTTACCGTTACGGGTCTGGAGGAACCAGAGCTTACCTTCCTGCACGGTGAACTCCATATCCTGCATGTCCTTATAGTGCTTCTCCAGTTTGTCCTGAATGTCGTTCAGTTCTGCATAGAGGGCAGGCATTGCCTCTTCCATAGAAGGATACTTGGCCACACGCTCAGCCTCTGAGATACCTGCACGCTCAGCCCAACGCTGTGAGCCAATCTTGGTAATCTGCTGTGGTGTACGAATACCAGCCACCACGTCTTCACCCTGTGCATTGATAAGATACTCACCATTGAAGAGGTTCTCACCATTACCAGCATCGCGAGAGAAACAAACACCTGTTGCAGATGTGTCGCCCATATTACCGAACACCATTGCCATCACAGACACTGCGGTACCCCACTCGTCTGGAATGCCTTCCATCTTGCGGTAGAGGATAGCGCGCTCGTTCATCCAGCTGCGGAACACAGCGCAGATCGCACCCCAAAGCTGTACGATTGGGTCGGTCGGGAAATCCTGACCCGTACGCTCCTTGATTGCCTTCTTGAAGAGTTCAACCAATTTCTTGAGTGACTCTACAGAAAGGTCCTTATCGAGGGTAACGCCCTGCTCTTCCTTCACCTTCTCGATGATTTCTTCAAACGGGTCAATGTCTTCCTTGTTCACTGGCTTCAAGCCAAGCACCACATCGCCATACATCTGAACGAAACGACGATAAGAGTCATATACGAAGTGAGGATTGTTGGTTTTCTTGGCCATTCCCTCAGCCACCTCGTCGTTCAAGCCAAGATTGAGGATTGTATCCATCATACCAGGCATTGAAGCACGTGCACCTGAACGAACAGACACGAGCAATGGGTTATTCACGTCGCCAAACTTGCAGTTCATGAGTTTTTCCACATGAGCCACAGCAGCGTCCACTTCATTTTGCAGGAGTTCCTTGATTTTTTCCTCACCCACTTCATAATACTCATTACAGCAATCTGTAGTGATTGTGAAGCCTGGAGGCACTGGAACACCGATGAGGTTCATCTCAGCAAGGTTTGCGCCCTTGCCGCCGAGCGCCTCGCGCATCTGCGCATTACCCTCGGCTTGTCCGTTACCGAAGGTGTAAACTCTTTTTTGAGCCATAACTTTTCTAACTTTTTGTTAATTATTTAAGGTTATTAATCATGTAAATCTCTTATTCAAAAGAAGGAAAGAACACGGTGTTGTGGGAAGCAACTCCCAACGAACTTTGCAAAAATAACGCATTTTGCCCGAAGTAACAAATTTTTCTTCATTTTTTTAATGGAAACGGCCATTATTTGTCTGAAAGTTTACGAATAAAGCCTTTGTTAATCCTTGGGATGCGTGGTCCTCGCTTCATGTTCTCCTGTATCAATTCTTCTGTTTTATTGTACATATTCTTGAATTGCTCCGTGATGAAATTCTGCACTCGCACCTCCACGGTCGGCATCCCTTCTTCTGATGGTGACACGCACATGAGGCCATTGTGAACAATCTCCACTTCCACATCCTTATCCGTCTGCATCGGGTCACCGTCGTAGTGAACAATGCCTGGCTTGGTGCGCCGAATGGTAGCCTTCTGACATTGGAAGGTCTTGATGCGAGAATTTTGTTCGATAGTGCCGTTGAACAACTGGATAGCCATCTGAGGGGCTTCGATTGGGAGGAATGGTTCTATGATGGTTACATCCATCAGACCGTCCCTGACCGATGCAGACGGCGCGATGTAGGCATTGTTACCGTATTGAGAAGCATTTGCGAATGAAATGAGGAATGCCTTGTGAATCTGGTGAACCTCCTCCCCGTCCAGATTGTCAACAATATCCAATTCGTATGTTTCAGGGTGGTATTTAAGGCTACTGTTCAACACATTCTCTATGTAAGAAACGGGGCCTCTCTTACCGGACTCCGCAAAACATTGTGAGATGAAAGCGTCAAACCCCACACCACAAGTGCAGAAGAAAGGACGGCCATTCACAATGCCATAATCCATAGGCTGGGTCAAGCCCCTATTGATGATTTTGATAGCACTTAACGGGTCAATGGGAATACGCAGATGACGGGCAAGTCCGTTACCCGAACCAGAAGGGATGATGGCAAGAGCCGTCTGCGTGTGAACCAGTCCTGCAGCCACCTCGTTCACCGTACCGTCACCACCAATAGCACATACAACATCCACGCCCCTTTCTGATGCCTGTCGAGCCAGTTCGGTCGCATGACCCACATGTTCCGTTTTCACCACTTCATGGTCATACGCAGTCTTGTCGAGATAGTCTTCAATCAACTTTAAGACAAAGTTCTTTCCCGACGTACCTGACACAGGGTTCACTATAAATATGATTCTCTTCTTATCTGCCATAACAGAACGAACGGCCTCTGTTTCTCTTAGTCTCCTCTGATTATATATAAATAATGTATGATGCTATCTGCGTCTATCAAAAATCCCTGTTTGGAATTGTGCTGCAAAATTACGACTTTTTACGTCAATTCTTCAAAAGAAAACGATGTTTTTTGTGTTTCTTGTTTTTTTTTCAGAAAAGATGAGAGTTAAACGGGCTTTTTTTACTACCTTTGCAGCGTTTTTGTATTTACAGTAGAAACTAAAGATCACAAATAACGTGTCTCTTTCGGTGTCAACGAAGAACAATTTTTCATGTGAGATAAATGTTTCCAACGTTAACAGCAAACCGAAACGCACAATTTAATTATGGGTTTATTACAAGAAAGAATGAGTAAGTATAGAGAGCCGCAGAAGTACATCAATGCGGGTGTCTATCCTTATTTCAGAGAAATTGACAGCCATCAGGACACAGAGGTGATGATGAGCGG
>CADCQH010000224.1 GCA_902803605.1 uncultured Bacteroidales bacterium
GAGCCCACCAACGACCTCGACATCGTGACCCTGCAAATCCTCGAGGACTATCTGAAGAACTTCCGTGGATGCCTCATCATCGTCAGCCACGACCGCTACTTCATGGACAGGGTAGTTGACCACACGCTCGTCTTCCACGGCAATGGCAGCATCCAGGATTTCCCTGGCAGCTACAGCCAATACCGCATTTGGAAAGAGCAGAACGGGAAACAGCAATCGGCTGAGAAATCAGCATCGAAAGAGGATACGGCCAAAGAAGAAAAGAAACCCGACGGACGTAACCAGAACCGTGCCCGCCGACTCACCTTTAAGGAACGTCAAGAGTTCAACCAACTGGAACACGACATCGCCACTCTCGAAGCCGAAAAGAAACGCATTGAGACAGCCCTCTGCGGAGGCATCACCTCTGTGGATGAGATAACAAAAATGAGCAAGCGCCTCCCCCTCCTCACCGAAGAACTGGAAGAGAAGGAAATGCGCTGGCTTGAACTCTCCGAGTTTGCATAAACTGACATAAGGGATATCGTCGAACCCAAGAGAGTAGAAACAATAGAAATAGTAGAGGATAATAGAATATAATAGAAAATAAGCTCCATCAAGAAAATGAAAATAACTTCAGCCACCTATATCGGATCCAAGCCAACCCATACACAGTGTCCCACCGACGGACTTCCCGAATATGCATTCATCGGACGAAGCAACGTGGGCAAATCATCACTCATCAATGCCCTCACCAGCAGGAAGAATCTGGCACTCACCTCCTCTACCCCTGGCAAGACCATGTGCATTAACCATTTCCTCATTAACGAGCAATGGTACATTGTCGATTTGCCCGGATACGGCTATGCACAGCGTGGAAAAGTAGCGATGGAGAAACTGAAGACCATGATCAGCAGTTATATATTAGAACGCGAACAACTCACTTGCCTGTTTGTGCTCATCGACATCAGGCATGACCCTCAAAAGGTGGATCTTGCCTTTCTCCACTTTTTGGGCTGCAATGGTGTACCTTTTGCCATCGTCTTCACCAAGGCCGACAAACTTTCACCATCCAAAGTGAAACCCACCGCCAATAAATACCTTGATGTGCTCCGCGAAGAATGGGAAGACCTCCCACCCTATTTCATCACCAGTGCCACTAACAAACTCGGCAAGGATGAACTTTTAGATTACATTGATAACATCAACAAAAGCATCGTATCAGCCTAATTATACATCACACATTATCAATATATAGAGAGAATGCCATTTTTTTCGCAAAACTATTTGCAGATTCAAAAATAATCCCTACATTTGCACCATCTTTTTGGGACAAGAATACATCTACGATCATTAACATTGTCTCAAAACCAATCTCAAATATCATTCTAACTATTATACGGTCTTGCGGCTTTCATCATTGTAATGCTGTCCTCATAGGGATGAGCTATCACTCGAAAACCAGACAAACACGAACCGCAATTCCGATAAACCACACACATTTATGTACAACTTAGAAGAACTTAACCGCAAGGAGAAGGAAGAATTGCTCAACATCGCCAACGAGTTGGGCATCAAGAACGCAGAAAAGATGGACGACCTCACGCTCCGTCTGAACATTATCGATGAGCAAGCCACAAACTTTGCATCCACAGCGGCAGCCAATGAAAAGAACGGACGTAAGCGTTCAAGAGTCAGCATCAAGAATGTTGACCGCGTATATTCAGCCAATCAGGACAAGGTGAAAAAGATTGACAAAGCGATGAAGGTGACTAAGGATGAATCCATGTTCGCAGCCCTTTCCGATGAGGAGAAGGCTATGCTTAACACAACGTCTGACGAAACCGAACCAGCAGCAGAACCTGTTGCAGAACCCAAGAAGCGTGGACGCAAGCCCAAGGTGAAAGAAGAACCTGAAGTCAAATCCGAAGATAAGGCTGACAACAAAGTTGGAGACAAGACAGAAAGTGTAGCGACAGCCGAAGAAGATGCACCAGTTGCTGAAGCAAAGGATGTGACAGCTGAATCTGCAACTCCTAAGAAACGTGGCCGTAAGCCTAAGGAAAAAGTAGAAACCAACGTCGAGGAACAAGTCGAGGAAGCCGCCGAGGAGAAAACAGACAACGAAAAGCCACTACAGACCTCTTTCGACTTTGTACCTGAAGAGGCATTCGCTTCGATAGAGCACCCCAAAACCATCTTCTCCAGCGAGGAGGCAAAGACCAAGGGTCAGGCTTCGTCAGACTTTATTATTTTGCAGGATGTTCCCGCCGATAACTCTTATGCTCCTGTCCAGAATGTTTTCGACCGTTTCGAAAGCCATCAACCGATGGTGGACGAGAGAGAACCCATGTATGAGGACACCCCCTATGAAGACTTTCCTCCTATGGTGCAGTCAGTCTCAAAGGAAAAGACTGTTAAGGAAAAACCTTACGAATTTGATAACATCATCCGTGTGAGCGGTGTGTTGGAAACGGTTGACAACTACGGATTCCTCCGCAGCAGCGATTACAACTATTTGCCATCGCCCGATGACGTATATGTGAATCTCCAACAAATCAAACATTACGGACTTAAGACAGGTGATGTGGTTGATGGATTCGTACGTCCTCCCAAAGAAGGCGATCGATACTTCCCCCTCGTCAGCGTGGAAAAGATAAACGGTTGCAACCCAGAAAGAGTGCGCGACCGTGTAGGCTTCGAATTCCTCACCCCACTCTTTCCCGATGAGAAGTTCAAACTCTGCAAAGGGTATGATGATAGTATGTCATCACGTGTAGTCGATCTTTTCTCACCCATCGGCAAAGGGCAGCGTGCCCTCATCGTGGCACAGCCTAAGACTGGTAAAACCATGCTGATGAAAGACATCGCCAATTCCATCGCAGCCAACCACCCTGAGGCCTATCTCATGATGTTGCTCATCGACGAACGCCCAGAGGAAGTAACAGACATGGCACGCACTGTCAATGCAGAGGTTATCGCCTCCACCTTTGATGCCCCCGCCGAAAACCATGTGAAGATTGCCGGCATCGTTCTTGAAAAAGCCAAGCGCATGGTTGAGGGCGGACACGACGTAGTCATCTTCCTCGACTCCATCACCCGCTTGGCACGTGCTTACAACACAGTTTCACCAGCATCAGGAAAAGTTCTCTCTGGTGGTGTTGATGCCAATGCTCTCCACAAACCTAAGCGTTTCTTTGGAGCCGCTCGAAACATAGAGAATGGTGGTTCACTCACAATCATCGCCACTGCCCTCATCGATACGGGTTCCAAGATGGACGAGGTCATCTTTGAGGAGTTCAAGGGAACAGGTAACATGGAACTCCAGCTTGATCGCAGCCTCTCCAACAAGCGTATCTTCCCTGCTGTCAACCTCACGGCTTCATCAACCCGTCGTGATGATTTGCTTCAGGATCAGACCACGCTCAACCGTATGTGGGTGCTCCGCAACCATATCGCTGACATGAACGCCAACGAGGCGATGGAATTCCTCAAGAAGCAAATGGAGCGTACGAAGAATAATGAAGAATTCCTCATCAGCATGAACGGATGAGAATGATTACAAGCATGATTTGAAGAACTGTTAGTTCGGCTCAGCCAATAGAAGAGTCAAAAAAGAATTGAAGAATTGAAGTTCTGTTCATGTGCTGCGTACAATGCACATAGCAACTTCAATTCTTCAATTTTCATTTTTTACTATTCCTAATTTTTCCCTTACATTACTTTCCCTCACACAACGACATATATTCCTTCACACTCTTGTTCTCCTTGAATGCATCAGGGGCACGACCATAAATCTCGTCAATCTGAGGCGTTGTTGTTGGAAATCCAAATTGATTATACGCATTATCACACAAAACCAGAAAATACGTCAGTCCCAGCACATTGTCAAAGTTCGATATCACAAAGTCCGTTTCCAACTTGTCTATCTCCATCCGAAGACCACCCTCTTCTTCACCCAGTTCACACAAAATCTCATCGTGGTCATACCCATCCAGAATCATTTTGCTCTCCTTACGTGGTAATTCCTGCAAAAGGAACATCAGTGAATCTCGCTTCGTCATGAATGCATAGAACTTGTCGTTCAATGGTGTTCCTTCCACCTTCATCGCATTGTTCAAGTCAATCACTTTGATGTTTCCCTCTTCCAGAATAATAGGAATATTGTCGCCACTATTGCCAAAGTACATTCTCACACACATCACAGAATCCACTGAACCTGTCATAGCGAATGCTCCGTGAAGAATCTTGCACGAATCGACAACCCTCGTATCTCCGCCTCCGATGGGACGCAGATACACCATATCGCCATCATAGAACGACTGCATCGACGTGCCGGTTATATTGTAACTCGTCGAACAAGCCGTCATCATCGCAAGTGTTGCCACGATACCCAATCCGATATACAGAATAGACTTCATCTCTTTCTTTCCTATTACATAAAGTATGCAAAAGTACAAATCCTTTCTCATCCACACAAACCATTTAGCATTTCTTAATACTGCGTTAATCTTTTTTAATGATTTATCGACCACGTCAACAACAACAAAAAAGGCACAAAGTCAAAACCTTGTGCCTATATATAGAAACATATGTATTCCAAATAGAAGTTCAACTGTCTTTTTAGAACTCAGCAGTCTTTGGTGTGCGAGGGAATGGGATGACATCACGGATGTTCTGCATACCAGTGACAAAGAGGATGAGTCGCTCGAAGCCAAGACCAAAACCTGCATGTGGGCAGGAGCCGAACTTACGGGTGTCGAGATACCACCACATGTCCTTCATCGGAATCTGACGTTCCTCAATCTCACCCATCAGTTTGTCATAGTCTTCCTCACGGACTGAACCACCGATAATCTCACCAATCTGTGGGAAGAGTACATCAGTACCCTGAACGGTCTGTTCCATCTCCTTGCCATCAAGAACAGGGTTCTTCTCATCTATCTTCATGTAGAAAGCCTTGATGGCCTTGGGATAGTGAGTCATGATGACTGGTTTCTTAAAGTATTCCTCTACGAGGTAACGCTCATGCTCTGAAGCAAGGTCATCACCCCACTGGCATGGGAACTCAAACTTGCGTCCATCCTTGATGGCTTGCTGAAGAATGCGGATGCCTTCTGTATAATCAAGACGTACGAAGTCCTCCTTGAGAATGCCTTCAAGACGCTCGATGAGCCCCTTGTCTATCATCTTATTGAGGAATTCGAGGTCGTCCTTGCAATTGTCAAGCGCCCACTTTACACAATATTTAATAAAATCCTCCTCCAAATCCATGAGGTCATCGAGATCCATGAAAGCAATCTCCGGCTCAATCATCCAGAACTCAGCCAAGTGACGAGGGGTGTTACTGTTCTCTGCACGGAAAGTAGGACCAAAGGTGTAGATAGCTCCAAGAGCTGTGGCACCCAGTTCACCTTCCAACTGACCAGAGACCGTAAGGGAGGTCTGCTTGCCGAAGAAATCATCGTCATAGATGATGCTGCCATTCTCGTCCTTCTTGAGGTCGTAGAGGTTCTTGGTTGTCACCTGGAACATCTGGCCAGCACCTTCACAGTCCGAGGCTGTAATAATGGGAGTATGGAAATAGAAATAGCCGTGCTGATGGAAATAAGTGTGGATGGCCATTGCCATATTGTGGCGGATACGCATCACAGCACCAAAGGTGTTGGTGCGCAGACGCATGTGGGCATACTGACGCATGTATTCGAACGACTGTCCCTTCTTCTGCATGGGGTAGTCGGCAGGGCACTCACCAAACACCTTGATGTCGGTAGCCTGCACCTCGACTGCCTGACCAGAGCCGATACTCTCTACCATTGTACCTGTTACAGAAAGACAAGCACCTGTGGTAATGAGTTTCATCATTTCGGGGTCAAACTTCTCCACATCGGCCACCACCTGCACATTCTTAATGGTGGAGCCGTCGTTAAGGGCGATGAAGTTGACAGCTTTGCTGCCACGCTTCGTGCGTACCCAACCCATCACAGTGACCTCAGCACCAAAGTCGGTACGCTGCAAGAGGTCGATTATTTTTGTTCTTTTCACTTTATCTTAATTCTTAACTTATTCATAATGTCCCGTGTGCAGCATAGCCACCTCCTGCTCTGTGAGGAAGCGCCAGTCGCCACGCTTGATTCCCTTCTTGGTGAGACCAGCGAACATCACACGGTCAAGTTTGCATACACGATAGCCTAGACTTTCGAAGATACGACGGACAATGCGGTTCTTGCCTGAGTGAATCTCTATGCCCACTTGCTTACGGTCGGTTTCAGATGCATAACTGATGTCGTCTGCCTTGATTTCGCCATCCTCCAGCATGATGCCATCAGCAATCTGCTTCATGTCAGCAGCAGAGAGGTTCTTATCAAGATGTACGTGATAAATCTTCTTCTTCAAGAACTTTGGATGCGTAAGCTTCGAAGCCAGGTCACCATCATTGGTGAAGAGAAGCACACCCGTTGTATTACGGTCAAGACGTCCTACTGGGTAGATGCGTTCACGGCAACAGTTCTTCACGAGGTCCATCACAGTCTTACGCTGCTGTGGGTCATCAGAAGTGGTCACATAATCCTTTGGTTTGTTGAGGATGACATAGACCTTCTTCTCAATACTCACGAGTTGATCGTGGAAGTGCACCTGATCAGTACGCTGCACCTTTGTTCCCAATTCTGTCACCACCTGTCCGTTGACAGAAACAACACCTGCCTGAATAAACTGGTCAGCCTCACGACGTGAGCATACACCAGCATTGGCCAGGAACTTGTTCAAGCGGATGGGTGCATTGGGATCTTCAAGATACTCCTTGTACTCAATCTGCTTCTTCATGCTATACTTAGCATTGGGGTTGTAATCGCTGGTGTGGGGACGATAACCGCCACGACCACCCTGCTGATAGCCACCACGCTGCTGGTAGCTGCCACGGCCACCCTGTTGGTAGCCACCACGCTGCTGATAACCACCACGCTGCTGATAGCCGCCACGACCACCCTGCTGGTAGCCGCCCTGACGAGGATGGAAACCACCCTGACGTGGCTGGAATCCGCCTTGCTGTTCAAAGCCACCTTCCTGCTCACCATTCTGCTGATAACCACCACGCTGATAGCCACCACGCTGTTGGTAACCACCGCGCTGCTGGTAGCCGCCACGACCACCCTGCTGGTAGCCGCCACGCTGGTAGCCACCATTATTATAAGGACGCTGCTGATAACCACCACGCTGCTGATAACCACCCTCTTCATCCGAAGAAGATGAGCCACCAAATCCTGCGGGACGGAAACCACGCTCATTCTGTACGCCATTTGAACTGTATGCAGCACGCTCATTGCGACTAAAACGAGGGCGCTGCGGACGGTCGCCACGATTGTACTGAGGACGACCACCATAATTGCTTTCACGGTTAAAGGATGGACGGAAACCCTCACGGTCACCACCATTTTCAGACTTTTCTTCTGATGCAGGTGCATTGCCCTGCCATTCTTCTAATTCAGACATAATTCAAATTACTTTGTTTACAAATACTTTGTGATAATTAATTAGTTTTAGGTACTCATGCGAACGAAATCGGAGTCCAATTTATTTTGCGATTGTATTATTACAAGTATAAACAATCTTTTTACATTCCTGTGTAACTGTGAGGAGTGATTGCCCTCAGTTCTTCTTTCACGCTCTCCGGCACATCCAAACCGTCGATAAATCCTCTGATGCTCTCTGCTGTGATGGCGGCATTTGTACGAGTGAGTGTTTTGAGTGCCTCGTAGGGGTGAGGATATGCCTCACGACGGAGGATTGTCTGGATACCTTCTGCGCAGACAGCCCAGCAGTTGTCGAGGTCACGATTGATGGCATCCTGATTGAGCAGGAGTTTGCGCAGACCCTTCAACGTCGATTGGATGCTGATGGCCATGTGACCCATCGGCACACCCACATTGCGGAGCACGGTAGAGTCAGTCAGGTCACGTTGCAAACGGCTGACAGGCAGCTTTTGGCTCAAGAAGGCAAGGATGGCATTGGCCATACCGAGGTTGCCCTCTGAATTCTCGAAATCAATGGGGTTCACCTTGTGAGGCATAGCAGAAGAGCCCACTTCGCCTGCCTTGATTTTCTGCTTGAAATATTCCATCGACACATACATCCAGAAGTCCCTGTCGAGATCGATGATGATTGTGTTGATGCGCTTCATGGCATCGAAAATGGCACCCATGTTGTCATAGTTACTGATTTGGGTAGTCCATTGCTCACGCTCCAGACCCAACTTCTCGTTCACAAACTTATTGCCGAAAGCCTTCCAGTCATAGTTGGGATATGCAATGTGGTGAGCATTGTAGTTGCCCGTTGCACCACCAAACTTGGCTGTAATCTTGCATGCTTTCAACTGATTCAGCTGTTCTGTCAGACGATAGACGTACACCATCACCTCCTTGCCCAGACGTGTGGGAGAAGCAGGCTGTCCATGCGTCTTAGCCAACATGGGGATGTCTTTCCACTCGTCGGCATACTCTTGCAGCTGTGCAATGAGTTCCTCTACCTGAGGATAGTACACCTCGTTGAGTGCATCCTTGATGGTAAGTGGAACAGACGTATTGTTGATGTCCTGGCTGGTCAAGCCAAAATGAATAAATTCCTTGTAGTCCTCGAAATCGCCGATTTTATCCAGTTCTTCCTTGATGAAATACTCCACAGCCTTCACGTCGTGGTTGGTCACCTTCTCGATGTCCTTCACGCGCTGTGCATCTGTTTCTGAAAAATTGCGATAGATATCACGCAGACGTTCGAAGAGGCTCTTGTCAAAGTTCTTCAACTGAGGAAGAGGCAATTCACAAAGTGTGATGAAATACTCGATTTCAACACGTACACGATACTTGATAAGAGCATATTCTGAGAAATATGAAGCTAAGTCCTGTGTCTTGCTTCTGTAACGGCCGTCAATAGGCGAGACTGCCGTGAGTGCATTCAGTTCCATATCCTTATTTGATTGCTACTTTTACTTTCTACTAAGACTATTTTGTGTATCAATATATGTCAATGTGCGTCACCCAGACGCTAACCTGTATTGCTTTTACGCTGCAAAGATAGTGATTTTTGGGCAAGTAATTAGAAGCAAGGAGGCAGAAACTCACTTTCGCAACCTCATTTTTTACATTTTTAACCCTTTTCGACTGAAGAAACGCGGAAAACAGTATATACTTCTATCACCACGAAGAACACGAAAGGTATCAGCCAAGCCGTCTTTCCCACATACATGCCAGCATAAAATCCAGCTGGCATCCACATGAACACGGTCGCCAAAATCAGACCGATGATGCCGAACACACGCTGATGATACAGGCGGCGCAATGTCAGTTCCTTCGGGTCTGTCACAGGATATTTCAGATAGAAGGGTGTCTGCATGAATCGTCCCAATGTTAGCAGCAACGTACCCACAGACATCACCACATCAGCCCAAAAGTGTGTGTCCTCCTTAGGAAACACCCACACACAGGCGGCCACCATCACCAGACACAGCCCCACCACTTCTACGATTCCTAAAATCTTATCTTTATCCATCTCTTTACCCTAATCTCTTAACTCTAACTCTATATCCTAAACAAACCCTAAACTCTAAGTCCTAAACTCCAAACTACTCCTCATCATCCTCCACAATGAAGATATCCTCATTGTCCGTCTTCATGAAATAGCGGCTGCGAGCCACTTCCTTCACGGCATCAGGGTCATGCTTCAAGGCATTGAGCGTCTTCCTGTCCTGTTCAAACTTACGGTTGTATTCATCAATCTCCCCTTTCAGCCGAGAGATTTCATGCTGCTGGGCGATACGGTTTACCACGCTGCTTTCACCAACAAAACCAATCGCTATGACGAACACCGCCAAAGCAATCACATACTTCAATTTGAAGAACCACTGTTTAATACTGCTTTTCATAAGACGCTCACTTTCACTCAATTTAGATGGCACAATAAGAACTTTTCAGATTTCTGGGCACAAAGATAACACATTTGAACAACACTTCAAAATCTTTTGTGCCAAATACATCAAAAAAACGCTTTTATTCCACTTTCACCTTCACTGGATGGCTCACATTGTCCTTCCAATCTTCCAACGAAGCAAACCACTCCTTCGCCGCATGGTAGCCTTTCTCTTCCTTGTCGGCACAAAAACTGATGTAATAATCCAGATTATAATCCTTGTCTGGCTGCACCACAAAGAGGTAATTCAAATTATCCTCCGTCGTGTCACTGATGTAGTCCTTCGGCACATACACCGCCAAACCGACTGCTTCAGGCTCCCACTGCTCCTTCTTGCCCATATCGGGGTAGTCACAGCCCCACGAAGCTGCCAAACCGTCCTTTTTCACAAAGCCCTGTGGCTTATGTCCCTTACGAGTAGCCTCATCAGCAGCGGCACCCACTTTCTGAACACCCGTACAAAAGAGTTTCTTCTCGAAAGGCTTCTTGCCCATCGTCGGATTGAATGACACTTCCACCTTCAGGTCACGATGTCCTGCATAAAGGGAATAATATTGGTGCACATCGTACAACAAATCATCCTCCCCTCTCACACCGAGGTCATACAACTCCACCACCGTGCGCAAAGAGCCAGTGGTCACCACACGCTGACCTCTCACCCCCACTTCCGTCCAATCCTCAGGCTTGCCTTTTTTCCAATCCTTGAACGTACCACAACCGATGGCATCGCCAACCCACAGGACATCCAAGCCATACCCTTCAGAGAGTTGTTCCTTGAATGTCTGGAACTGCGTCACAGGCAATTCAAGCCTGCTTCTCTTCTTACCATAGAGGTCAACGACCTGCCTGTCATCGAAATAAATGCGGTACCCCACCTGTTCCGACTCCACTACCACGCCGTGCATGAAGATGTCGTTGTAAAGATAACTTTTGCCAGGCGCTTCCACACGTAGTACATCGGGATGCTTGTCACCCTTGTCCTTGAGTTGCAAGGCTGTGTAGATGCGTGATTCCACTTCCTTCCCCTTCTTATCTTCCTTGGCTGAGAGCTTCACCTCAAACGTCTTCGTGTCCTTGTCCTTGATGTCAGTGAGGAAGAACACCTCGTCGGGAAGGAAATCCCCATCCATATCATCCAACTGACAAGGCACCTCCTTGCCCTTGCACTTCACCGTCACGCTCTTCACCTCA
The DNA here is from genome assembly GCA_902803605.1 of uncultured Bacteroidales bacterium. Taxonomy (GTDB): domain Bacteria; phylum Bacteroidota; class Bacteroidia; order Bacteroidales; family Bacteroidaceae; genus Minthosoma. The sequence continues at coordinate 11,131 of CADCQH010000224.1, forward strand.
AAGCCCAACTTCTTCGCATCGGGCAACTTCACCACCACAGGTTCATCCACCTTGTCTTCCTTCCAGTCATTCGTGACCGTCACATCCAGCGTTTTTGTCTGTGCTGACGCCATTCCACAAAAGAGCAGCATCATCCACATCGTAACTGTTTTTTTCATTGTTCCGTTGCTTTTTGATGCTGCAAAGGTAACGCTTTTCAGTGAATAGCGAAAACTATTGCGTCATTTTCATCACATCTTCCATCGTAAAGGTGCCCGAGAAGACGATGACGGTATATTCATCCTCCTCGTCAGCCATCATGACAACGGCAGACTGCCGTTTGCTCTCTTTGTGGTAGATGCGCACCTTCTGATCATCCTCATCCACCTGCATGAGCAGTTCATACTTGCCCTGCTTCACGATGTTTTGCGCGTCCGTCTTAAGTCGGACAACAGCATTCTTGTTTTCTGAGGAGATGATTTGGATGCCGTTCAGTTTGTTCATGATGCTTTTCGTGTCCACGCCCGGCACAGAGGGAGCTGAACCCGCTCCAGCCATTCGGAGCATGAATTTTGAGATGAACACATAGGTCACGTTCTTGGTGTCGGCATATTTTTCAAACTCCTTCACTTGGGCGTTGGCTTGAAGGCTCATCATCGCCATTGCCAACACAAATATTGTTTTGAAAACCATCTGTTTCATATCATTTCAAGATGTTTAGTTGTTTGTTCA
>CADCQH010000225.1 GCA_902803605.1 uncultured Bacteroidales bacterium
GAATGGTGGAATGGTAGACACGAGGGACTTAAAATCCCTTGGGCATTGCGCCCGTGCGGGTTCGAGCCCCGCTTCCGGTACTTAATTCTTTTTCAGATCATCTGTAAATCATGGATTTATAGATGATTTTTCTTTTTCGGCTTGCCGGCGCCATCGGAAATATCCGAGGATGGCGATGACGACGTAGAGGGCATAGAGGGATGCTTTGAAAGGGATGTCCTTGTGGAAATAGAGGATTGAGGTGACGATGTCAACGGCAATCCAGATGAACCACTGCTCGATGTATTTGTGGGCGAGGGCCCAGATGCCGATGATGGAGAGGGCTGTGGTGAAGCTGTCGGCCAAGGGAACGGTGGAGTCGGTGAAGGTGACGAGCAGCCAGTAGATGAGTGCCCAGACGGCAAGGATGATGAGTGTCCAGGGGAGGACGAGCCGGCGTGGGAAGTGGCTGATGGGTCGTGGAGCCTTCTGCTTGCCTGTGCCGCGCACCCAGACGGTGAATCCGTAGATGGTCATGGCGAGGTAGTAGAATTCCATGCCGCAATCGGCATATAGCCCTTTCTGGTAGTAGAGCACGATGCCGAGGCTTTGCATGAGGAAGCCGACGACCCACATCCAGAGACTGGCACGGTACTCGAACAGGATGTAGAAGAGTCCGAGTACCGTGGTGAGTATGTCGAGCCAGTGGTCGAGTAGGAACTGTTGCATGGAGTGTTTAGTTTTTTTGAATGAATCGACCCTTAGAAGTTCAGGGAGAGGTGTGCCATGAAGTGGATGGGTGCCTGTGGGGCGAATCCGCTCTCGTAGAGGTCTGTGGTCCAGGCATAGGGGGTGCCGTTCTGGTCTTTACCGACCTCGCAGTATGCCCATCCGTTGTTGTCATACTTGAGGGAGGTAAGATTGTAGAGCGTGGCTCCGATGGTGGCGCTCTTCAGACCCTTCCAGTGGAAAGTGTAGGAGAGGTCGATGTTGTTGGTGAAGTAGTCGGAGAGTATCATCTTGACATAGTCGTCACCCACCTTGGCGTAGTCGAAGCCCGTGTTGGTCATGTACTGCTTGCCAGTGTACTGGCTCATGAGTTGTGCCTTGAGACCCTTCCAGCGGAAAGTGAGGATGTTGTTGAAGATGACTTCGGGCGAGAAGGATGTCTTGGTGCTGCCGAGGTTGAGGCTTCCCTGGCTGTTCCAGTCAGGATCGTCTTGGTCGAGGGTGTTCTCGTAGGCGATACCATCGACGGCGCTGACGGTCCAGTCCTTGTTGCGGTTGCGCGAGAAGGTGGCGTTCACGTCCCAGCGGAACCAGTCAACAGGCTGGTAGGCAGCCTCCAGTTCGATACCAGCACGGTAGGACTTACCGCTGCTTTCAGCAATCATCTCGCCCACTTCGTTTAACTTGCCTGTAAGTACGAACTGGTTGTTGTAGTTCATCAGGTAAAAGTTGATGCCTGCAGTAAACTTAGGGCTCTGATACTTGTAACCAAGTTCCCAATCCACCAGCCTCTCTGCCTGCAACTGCTTGCCCACGTGATCCTGAAAGTCGTTGCGTGTGGGTTCTCTGTGAGCAATGGAGAAAGAGCCATATACATTATTATATTTATTGATCTGGTAGAACAAACCGAACTTGGGATTGAAGAAGTTGTAGATGGACTGCTGTTCGTAGGGAATCTGCTGATTGTCGTCGTCATACTCGTCGGAGAAACCTCCCATCAAGTAGCTGACGCGACGATACTGGAGGTCGGCAAATGCGCTGAGACCCTTCAGAAACTCGTAGTTCACCTTGCCGTAAATGTTGCCGTCGGTCTTGCGGGAGTCATTGTCGTAGTACTGGAAGCCTGCGGGCACCACAGCCTTCTCTGCCCAAAGCACCTTGCCGCGATGGCTCTTGCCGTAGCTGCTCCATGCACCACCTATATTAGCGGTGAGACCTTGCTTGTTGTCGAAGTTCAGTGAAGCGATGAAGCCGTAGAAGTCACCATCATGCTTTTTTTGGTTAATGACATCGCTCTTGGTTTTTCCGCTACCATTTTCGTCCGTCAGATTATATTTGTAGAGCTTCTTATTCACCTTGTACTGCTCGTAGTAACCGTCGTCATGGGTGTAGTGTGAAACTACGTTGAGCGACAGCATGGGCGTAAGAAGCTGGTTCCACGTCAGATTGTAGTGCTGCTGGTGGAACTTGTCTATCTGATTGCCGTAGTAACGGCGATTGCCCTCTGCGTCGTAGTACTCTCCGCAGGAGTTGTAGGTGCGTCCGTAGAGGCTCTGCTCATACTTGCTCGTGTAGTTCCATGCGTGGTATGTCTTCTCCCAACCGTTGAAGGTGATGAACTTCACCATCGTTTTGTCACCATAATAGCCTCCCTGCACGAAGTAGGAGCCGAGGCGGGAAGTTGCACGGTCGAGGTAACCATCAGAACAGATGTTGGACACACGTCCCTGCAAAGCCCAATGATCGCCCAGCAAGCCAGTGGAGAACTTGAACGACTCCTTGTGCGTGCCATACGAACCGCCCGACAGATCCACACCGAACGATGGCTTCACGCCTGGCTTGGCGGTCTGGATGTTCACGGTGGCGCCAAAAGCACCGGCACCATTGGTTGATGTACCTGCACCACGCTGAATCTGAATGTTCTCAGCTGAAGAGGCAAAGTCGCCCATGTTCACCCAGTAAATCTGCGCACTCTCCGCATCGTTCAAGGGGATTCCGTTGGCTGTGATGTTGATGCGAGTAGGGTCAATACCACGCACACGCAAGCTGGTGTAGCCCACACCATTGCCGGCATCGCTCGTCGTTGTCACACTCGGAGTCATCGACAGCAGGAACGGGATGTCCTTGCCGCTGTTCAGCTCGGCAATCTGCTCCTTGCTCACGTTTGTGTGGGCGATAGGAGTCTTCTCTCCTGCACGTGTGGAAACTACGCTGACCTCGTCGAGGTCAATCTCTTTCAAGCCGTCATCCTGGCTCTGCGCCATCATGCCCATTGAAGTCAGAAGGAGGCATGAGGCCAATAATCTTTTTACCATAATTAATTTAACTAAAGATTAAACAATGAAAAGGGGCATGTCCCGTTTAATCGTTCCTACGGCAGCATTACCTGCATCAGGTTCATGGGTATCATCTCAGCCCGCCACTGGCGAGCACCCCTTTAGTTAAAATCGGGTGCAAAGTTACGAAGTTTTGTTGACAAATGGAAACAGAAGGCCGCAAAATTACCAAATAATATCATTTCAGATCAAAAAAAGATATGAGTATTGATGTGGTAGATGATATGAGTATTGATTTCAGTTGGCAATTTTGCTGGAGGGAGATGACGAAAAAAGGGGGGATGCCCCATGTGGTACATCCCCGCCTTATATCTTGGATTTATTGTCAGAATATTGGTATATCCGGAACTTCAATCAGAGAACATTTTACTTCTTTATCTTATAAATATAGAATGTCTTTGCAGGGACACTGACGCTTTGTGTAGGAGCATTCACGGTTATGGAAGTCAGC
>CADCQH010000226.1 GCA_902803605.1 uncultured Bacteroidales bacterium
TAGGTGTGAGCCAGACGGATGTGCTCCTGTTCGTGGGTGAGGATGTATTGGCGACTCGTCTCATAGTCTTTCACGCTCATGACGATGTAACGGAAGATGCTGAAGGGAGGTTCGTCGTTGTTGTGCAGAATGACGGTGTTGCCCTGTGAGTCGGTGTGTCGCACTCCCCTGCTGATGAAACGGATGAGTGAGATGACTTGCACCAATGTGAGGATGAGCATGATGGTGACACCAGCCAAGTAGATCCACGTAAGTGCCTGAATCCACGTGATGCCCTGTGGTTGCTGAGCTGTGACGATGATGGGGGTGGCGTCGTGCTCAATGTAGTTCTGCACGATATACGCCTCTTCGTTCAGTGCCGTCGGATGTTCGGTAGTGAAGTGGAACAGCGGCATGACCAACGACACGAGCATGATGCCCACCAGCATGACGCGGTTGAACCGATGGAAGGTTTCTTTGCTCAGGAATACGAAGAAACAACTGTATAGGAGTGCCAGCGTGATGGCTGCCTTGATAACGTACAACATGTTATTTGAAGTTATTGAAGTTAAAAGAAGTTAACGCTTCGCTCGAAGTTATAGACGATAGTTGGGTTATTTGCTCTTAATCATCTCCACGATTTCCTGCAGGTCTTCTTCCGACACTTCTTCTTGTTGAGCAAAGAAGGAGAGCATGGACTTGAACGAACCTGCGAAAAAGGTAGATTTCACGTCTTTCATCACTCGGTTGGTGTAGGCTTCCCTGCTGATGGTGGGTGCGAACACGAAGGTCTTGCCGCCTCCCGCCATTTTGTGGGATGAGATGAATCCCTTGTTCACCAGTATCTTCAGAAACGTGGCGATGGTGGAATAGGCAGGCTTGGGTTCTGGATACTCTTCTATGATTTCGTGGGTAGTCATCCCCTTTCCCCTCTCCCACAGCACGTTCATGATTTCCATCTCGGCTTTGGTCAGTTGTCTGTCTTCCTCATGTCGCTTCATATTTATTTAATGTTTTAGATAAATTATTTAATGTTTTAGATTTTCTGCCGCAAAGGTAATCTAAACTTTTAGATAATTCCAAATAAAACAACAAGAAAATGCACTTCCCCCGAAATATTTAACGTATTTTGTTAGATATTTGACGGCCGTTATTAGATATTAACAAAAGTGAGGTATATACAATAAGTGCCCGTATGATAACGGGCACTATAAGGTATTCTGTATAAAAACAAAAGACTATACACTTTCTAACATCGGATTATTTGAGAATCCGTTGTTTCATTTGTTGGTTTCATTCTTCTGGGTCTTCTTGCTGACAGGCACGTCAGTCATGTCGCCCTGAATGAAGATGCGAGCCATTTCTTCCTGGCAGTTGGTGAAGACCTGAATGTTTTTCTTGAAACGACCGGGCATCTTGTTGGAACCATCGTAGGTAACAGTAATCTCACCTGTCGCTCCAGGAGCGATGAAGTCTTTGGGATAGTCAGCAACGGTGCATCCACATGAAGCATGAACGGCTGTGATGACCAGTTTGGCATCGCCCACATTCTTAAACTTGAAGGTGCATTTCTGGACAGGGTCGTCCATAGAGAATGTACCGAAATCGACAAGGGTCTTCTCGAACTTGATTTCAGGAAATTTCTTGGCTTGCATGCCAAGTGCCACGGTGAAAATGGCAAGGAACATGAATAGTTTCGTTCTCATAATACTTGCAATTATGTTGATTTTGATGCAAAGGTAGGAAAAAACTCTCAACTCTTAGCCCTTAACTCTTAACTTTTTCGTATCTTTGCACGATTTTTGTATTATTTAACCACCCCGATGCGTTGGGGTGACTTTCAAACAACAAAGAAACTCAATATTAAACAAACATAAGAAATGAACAAAAACACATTGACGGGCTTCGTGCTGATGGCGTTGGTTGTTTTCGGTTTCGTGGCATACGAGAACTATGCACGCCGCAACCAGATAGAAGAGCAGATGATGCTGGATTCCATCGCTAACGTGGAGGCTCTGAAAGAGGCTAAGGTAAAACAGAAGGAACAGGAGAAAAAGGCTGCTGAATTGGCTGACACGCTCAACCCATTGTTTGAGGCGCATCAGGGCAAGGCAAGCACCACTGTCATCGAAAACGAACTGCTGCGTGTGACACTCACGAACAGGGGCGGTCAGTTGCAGAAGGTGGAACTGAAGGACAGCACCTACAAGAGCCGTGAAGGCGGCAATGTGGTGCTTTTTGATGGAACTGACCAGAATATGAACCTGATGCTGGACGGCAAAACGGCGAACATCGTGACGGACGAACTGTTCTTCACACCGACTGATGTGACGAAGGATGGTGTGACGATGCATCTTCCAGTGGCTTCGGGTTCGCTCGACATCATCTATTCGCTCAAACCGAACGCTTACATCCTCGATATGGACGTGAAGGCGACGGGGTTGGAGGGTTTCTTCCCTTCGAAGATGAAGGAGATGCAGATTGAGTGGACGGAGAACATGAAGCAGCAGGAAAAGGGTTACGACTTTGAAAACAGATATTCGACGGTGACCTATCGTGATGTGGATGGCGACACACATGAACTCTCTGTGAGTGGCGGCGATGAAGAGGAGGATGAATTTGAAGAGAAAGTCAAATGGATTACCTATAAGACGCAGTTCTTCAGCCAAGTACTCATCGCTGATGAGCCTATGAACGTAAGCAATATGTCATCGGAATATCTGGAGCAGGGTTCTGGATACCTGAAGACTTACAAGACCGCGTTTGCTGCCAATTTCGACACGAAAGGTGTGAAGCCAACAAGTTTTCACCTTTATCTTGGTCCCAACAAATTCTCGACGCTGAAGGAGAACGAGAAGTTGCTGGAATCGAGCGACGACCTGGATTTGCAGTCGTTGGTGTATATGGGTTGGCCAGTCATCAAGTGGATTAACCGCTTCATCTTCCTCTACGCATTTGACTTCCTCACGAGCCTGGGATTGAACATGGGCATCGTGCTTGTGCTGCTCACGCTTATCGTGAAGTTCTTAGTGTTCCCACTGATGAAGAAGAGTTACATCGCTTCGGCCAATATGCGTGTGCTGCGTCCGAAGATGGATGAAATCAACGCCAAATACCCCAAGAAGGAGGACGCCATGCTGAAACAGCAGGAGGTCATGAAACTCTACAGTGAATATGGTGTAAGTCCGATGGGGGGCTGTCTGCCAATGCTGATACAGATGCCAATCTGGATTGCACTCTTCAACTTCATCCCGAACTACATCGAGATGCGCGGCGAGTCATTCCTTTGGGCAGATGACCTCTCCACTTATGACGACATCATCAACTGGGGCTTTAACATCTGGGGTGTCGGTGACCACCTGTCATTGTTCTGCATCCTCTGGTGTGTATCGACCGTCATCAACTCCGTCATCACGCAACGTCAGCAGCAATATGCGATGACCCCTGAGCAGCAACAGCAGATGGGCATGATGAAATGGATGACCTACCTGATGCCTGTCATCTTCTTCTTCTCGTTCAACAGCTACAGCGCCGGTTTGAACTGGTATTACTTCATCTCGGGTCTTGTGAGCATCCTCATGATGTGGTTCCTCCGCAAAACAACTGATGACGATGAACTGCTCCGCAAATTGGAACAGCGTCATGCTGAACGTAAGGCGAATGTCGGCAACAAGAAAAGGACTTCCAGTATCATGGAGCGTCTGCAGGCGATGCAGGAGAAGCAATTGGAAATTTTGAAACAGCAACAAGAGGGCAAGAAGTGACGTACTTCCCCACTCTCAACCCTCAACTCTAAACTCTCAACAAACCCAATAAAAGATGGAACAAAAAGGACATCCAAAGGGACTCTACCTGCTTTTCGTAACAGAGATGGCAGAGCGATTCAGTTACTACGGCATGAGGGCACTCTTCACGCTGTACCTCGTGGCTGCATTCTTCAATGAAAGTATGGCCTCCCAACTCTACGGCTCATACACGGGTCTCGTTTATCTCACTCCCCTCTTGGGTGGCTACATTGCCGACCGCTACTGGGGCAACCGCCGCAGCATCATTGCAGGTGGATTGATGATGGCTGTCGGACAATTCCTCATGTTCCTCAGCGCATGCTTTGTGCAGCAGAGCATCTTCTCCGACCCCACCCAAGGAGGAAGCATCGATGCATCCGTTGACAACTCACTCGCACTCACGCTGATGTTCTGCGGTTTGGCAGCCCTCATATTCGGTAACGGCTTTTTCAAGCCCAATATCTCCACGATGGTTGGCGACCTCTACTCAAAGGAGGACAAGCGTCGAGATGCAGCCTTCACCATCTTCTACATGGGCATCAACGTCGGCGCCACTATTGCACCGTTTGTTTGCGGCACATTAGGTGAAGGAGCCTGGAACGACCTCGCGCCCTTCAAGTGGGGCTTCCTCTGCGCTTGCATCGCCATGCTGCTGTCGGTAGCTGTCTTCTGGGTGCTGAAGAACAAATACCTCGTCACTCCTGACGGAAAAGGCATCGGCCTTCCTCCCAAGGAAAGCGAGTTGCGTGCGGAAAAGGATGCGGCAGAAGCAGCTGCACATGTAGCGGAAGTGGCGAAAGAACCAACACGGAAGAACTCTCCTCTGCGCCTGTGGGGATGTATCGTGGGCGCCATCGTTATGTTCGTTTTGTTCATACAAGGCGCAGAATCATTCAACGACTACATTTCCGCAGCCATCTATGCCATTTCCATCGCACTTCCAGTATTCATCATCACCGACCGTACATTAACAAAGACCGAGAAAATGCGAATCGGCGTCATCTACATCATCGCCCTGTTCGTCATCTTCTTCTGGTCGGCATTCGAACAAGCAGGCTCATCGTTGACACTATTTGCCGACCGTCAAGTGGACCGCAACATCGGTTCGTTCGAGGTGAAGACCACCTGGTTCCAGTCAGTCAACGCCATTTGCGTGGTGATTTTCGCTCCCGTGATGGCAGGACTTTGGCAATTTCTTGGCAAGCGAAACTGTGAACCCGACTCCCCCGTGAAGCAATCCATCGGCCTTTTGTTCTTGTCCATCGGCTATCTCATCATCTCCCTTGCCACGAAGGATCTTACTCCAGGCGTCAAGGTGTCCATGTTCTGGCTGCTGACCCTCTACTTCCTTCACACACTGGGCGAACTTTCCCTATCACCCATAGGCCTTTCGATGGTAACAAAACTCTCCCCCACCCATCTTGCATCGCTCCTCATGGGCGTATGGTTCATGTCGAACGCCGCATCCAACATCCTTGCAGGCAAATTAGCCGCCCTGCTGCCAGTGGAAGGCCAGCCCGCCCAGTCGTTCCTCGGCTATGAAATCGCCACACTCGACCAATTCTTCATGCTTTTCGCCATCATGTCAGGCGTCGCAGCAGTTCTCCTCTTCTGCCTCTGCCCATTGCTGAAGAAAATGATGAAGGGAGTGGAATGACGCAGTCAAGAAACAATCCGACATCGGTGAGAATTGAGCATCATCTTTGAGTACGAATAGAAGAGGGTGTAACAGAAACAGAAGAGGGTGTGCCAAGAAAACCAGCACACCCTCTTTCACGACAAAATTTTCAAACCTTTTATTAATTAACCCTTATTTATTCAAACTTGAAGGCAGACTGCTTATATACATTCCTCTCAATCTCCGGAGTGAGATACCAATCGAGTGCCTGGGTACGATCAGCTGACCAATTGATGAATGCTGGATAGGCATTCTTGATGCAGGTGCCCTCCAATGGATACCGGAAATCAAATGGTATCATGATTGCATGGGGATCTTCGCCCATTTCTGCGATGTGGATTTCCTTGCCTGTCGTCGCATTATAGATGTAGAAGATGTCTTTCTTATCGGCGAAACTGAACGAAGGATCCACTTCGATAATCTCCGACACAGCATCTTCATGAGAAGACCCCACATTCACCACACCCGAAGCATTGAACAGCGTGTGAAGCTCTGTGTCTTCATTGAGAATCTTTCCACCGATGTTGCGCAGATAGACCTTATCCGTTCCACCACATGCCTCGATGCTGTACTTCACGTGGGTTGCATCCATTCTGACAGCCTTGATGACAATATCATTCATGTCATAGTCACCATTTTCGCGGTCTTCAAAGCAGAAAGTGTAAACTTGACCAATGATGTCAGGAACATAACCCAATCTTGCAATACCACCACTCACCTGAATGATGAAATCGCTGAAGTTACAATCAGATCCATCTTCGATGGTCAAATA
>CADCQH010000227.1 GCA_902803605.1 uncultured Bacteroidales bacterium
CATCAGCACCTCATCGTCGCCATGAATTGCAAGTCCCCTGTCAATGGTCTCCATCGACAGCTCCGGCTTATCCACACTGAGGTAGTAGTCAGCAATGTCGGCAAAGTCGTCAGCATCCAGATAGATGCTTTCGCCCCTTTCCCGCTGCTCCTCGTATGACTTCAGCAGTTCCTTGAAATCCTTCGACTGAAAATAATCGTTTGCCATGAATGCTATTTGTTGATTTTCTTCCATGCATCTGTCAAGCCCACAGTACGGTTGAACACAAGATGCTCTGGTGTGGAGTCAAGATCCACATTGTAATAGCCAATACGCTGAAACTGTAAGTAATCCATTGGTTTACGGGTAGCAAGCCACTTCTCCACGTATGCCTTCTTGATGTCGAGACTGTCTGGATTAAGGAATGGACGCATGGCCTCAATACCACGTACGTCACCATGTTCCTTCGAATAGGCCGCCACTTCATCACGTGGATTCTCAACCATCCACAGACGGTCATAATTTCGCACCTCAGCCTCGAGGCAATGGTTGCAACTCACCCAATGGATTGTCTTACCCTTTATCTTCATATCGCTGTGCGCTTGACCCGTCTTGGTCTCAGGAATGAGTTCTGCATGTATCTCTATGATGTTTCCATCAGCATCTTTCGCCACACAATCCTCAAGATTTTCCGGACACTGGATGATGTATGAGTTCTTCAGACGCACCTGTTTGCCTGGTCCCAAACGGAAGAATTTCTTAGGAGCATCCTCCATGAAGTCATCCCGTTCTATCCACAATTCACGGCTGAACTCAATCTCATGGGTGCCGTCGGCTTCGTTCTCAGGATTGTTGACTGCATTATACACCTCCGTCTCACCTTCAGGGAAGTTGGTGATGACCAGTTTGACGGGGTTGATCACAGCACTCACACGCTGGGCACGCTTATTCAAATCATCACGTACCGCCGACTCAAAAAGCGACATCTGGTTCAACGCATCAAACTTCGTGTAACCAATCTTGTTAATAAAAGACAAGATGCCCTCTGGGCTATAGCCACGACGTCGGAAACCACAAATGGTAGGCATACGTGGATCATCCCATCCGTTCACAATGCCCTCCTTCACCAAGACAAGAAGATTGCGCTTCGAAAGAAGAATATGTGTAAGGTTCAGTTTGTTGAACTCTGTCTGACGAGGACGGTTGTCATCAATAGGATTGTCTGTTCCATCCACCTCCTTGGCCCAATCCACAAAGAGGTCATAAAGTGGACGGTGACTCACAAACTCCAACGTACACCATGAATGTGTTACACCTTCCCAATAGTCACATTGTCCATGGGTGAAGTCATACATAGGATATGCGTTCCACTTATTGCCAGTACGCCAATGCGGCATATTCAGCACTCGATAAAGGATGGGGTCACGGAAGTGCATATTGGGATTCGCCATGTCTATCTTAGCACGAAGCACCATCTTTCCTGGCTCCATATTGCCAGAGTTCATTTCTTCGAACAGACGCAGGTTTTCCTCGACAGGACGGTCGCGATAAGGTGAATTCGTACCAGCCTGAGTGGGAGTTCCCTTCTGCTCTGCAATCTGCTCCGACGTCTGTTCATCGATGTATGCCTTGCCTTGTTTAATCAGCGCAACGGCAAAATCCCATAGTTTCTGGAAATAGTCACTGGCATAATAGATATTGCCCCACTTGAAGCCCAACCACTCGATGTCCCGCTTGATTGCCTCCACATACTCTGTGTCTTCTTTCTGTGGATTCGTGTCATCCATACGAAGGTTACACACACCCCCATATTTCTGAGCCATGCCAAAGTCAAGGGCGATGGCCTTGGCATGTCCTATATGCAGATAGCCGTTGGGCTCGGGAGGAAACCGAGTTTGCATCCTGCCTCCGTTCTTGCCTTCAGCCAAATCCTTCACCAACTGTTCTTCAATAAAGTTGAGGGACTCTTTTTTCCCCTCTTCCGCCTTGAGTTCTTCTGTGTTTTCTACACTCATGTCAACTGTTTTCTTATTATCGCGTTCTGATATGATTTCTTTCTCATTAATGGACTAAATGCGTCATCCTTCTCAATATTGGGTGCAAAATTACAAAAGATTTTCCTTGTTTCAAGCATGTTCAGCAATAATTTTGTTGTTTTTGTTGTGAGAAGAGAGAATAATCACTACATTTGCAACAACAAAACATTTAACAAAACTTTTATAACAAATGAAACCTTTTATGGACGAGAACTTCTTGCTGCAAAGTGAAACAGCAAAGAAGTTGTATCATGAACATGCGGCCAAGATGCCGATTATTGACTATCATTGCCATCTTGTTCCTCAGCAAGTGGCTGAAAACAAACGTTTTGAATCTATCACTCAGATTTGGTTGGGCGGCGACCACTACAAGTGGAGAGCCATGCGCTCAAACGGGGTTGCAGAGAGATTCTGCACAGGCAAGGACACCTCTGACTGGGAGAAGTTCGAGAAGTGGGCGGAGACACTCCCCTACTGCTTCCGCAATCCGCTCTATCACTGGACACATCTGGAACTGAAGACGGCGTTTGGCATCGACAAGACCCTCAATCCTGAGAATGCCCGTGAAATCTTCGACGCGTGCAACGAGCAGATCAAGAACGACCCCAAGTTCACCCCACGCGGCCTGATGCAGTACTACAACGTCAAGGTGGTCTGCACCACCGACGATCCCGTCGATTCCCTCGAGTACCACAAGCAGGTGGCTGCCGATCCCACGATGACCACCAAGATGCTCCCCACATGGCGTCCCGACAAGGCGATGGCTGTGGAGAACCCCGCCAACTTCAAGGCATACGTCGATAAGCTCTCCGACGTGAGCGGCAAGGCCATCAACGGCTTCAACGACTACATCGACGCCATCCAGGCACGCCACGACTTCTTCGCATCCATGGGCTGCAAACTCTCCGACCACGGCATCGAGGAGTTCTATGCCGAAGACTACACCGATGCTGAGATCAAGGCCATCTTCGACAAGGTTTACGGCGGCAAGGAACTGGCTCAGGAAGACATTCTGAAGTTCAAGTCAGCCATGATGCACATCTTTGGTGTGCAGGACGCAGAGGCTGGATGGGCACAGCAATTCCATTATGGTGCCATCCGTGACAATAACTCCAAGATGTTCAAACTCATCGGTCCTGACACGGGCTTCGACTCCATCGGCGAATTCAACACAGCCAAGAAGTGCTCGAAGTTCCTCGACCGACTGAACGCTGAGGGAAAGTTGGCAAAGACCATCCTCTACAACCTCAATCCCTGCGCCAACGAGGTGCTCGCCACCATGTTGGGTAACTTCCAGGACGGTTCCATCCCTGGCAAGATTCAGTGGGGTTCGGGCTGGTGGTTCCTTGACCAAAAGGACGGCATGACCAAGCAAATGAACGCACTTTCCCTGCTGGGTCTTTTGAGCCGGTTCGTGGGTATGCTCACCGACTCTCGCTCCTTCCTTTCCTACCCTCGTCACGAATACTTCCGCCGCATCCTTTGCAACCTCGTCGCCACCGACATCGAGAACGGCGAAGTGCCTTATCAAGGCTACGAGGCTGAGCGCGTGAACCAGATGATTGAGGACATCTCCTACAACAACGCCAAGAACTATTTCCAGTTCTGACCAGTCCACACTCTGGACGTTGGTTCATCGCTCTCGACATGCCTACTCCCGATTTCCGATTCAAGCAATTCACCATCCGTCACGACCGTTCGTCCATGAAGGTCGGGACGGATGGTGTGCTGTTGGGAGCATGGGCTGGAATGGGATGGGACATAAGGGATGGAAAATACCTTGATGTGGGCACAGGGACGGGGCTAATTGCCCTGATGTTGGCACAGCGATTTCCGACTGCCTCCATCGAGGGAATTGACATAGATGACACCTCTCTTGAGCAGGCAAAAGAGAACATCGAAAAGTCTGTCTTCGGTACACGAATTACACTCCAGAAACAGGATTTCTCAGACATCAACTCATTCTCCAACAAATACAACTTAATCGTATCAAATCCACCATTTTACACTGAAGATACTTTAAGTGGAAATAAGACAAGAGACATGGCTCGCCATGCATCCTTCCTTCCCTTCGAAACATTGGTGGAGAATGCGGCAAAACTGCTGACAAGGGATGGGCGGTTCAGCGTCATCATTCCCTACCAGAGCGCTACCGATTTCATCAGCATTTGTCTGATGAACAAACTCTGTCTGACACGTAGGCTGAACGTTCGCTCTACGGAACGGAAGCCTTTCAATCGAGTCTTGCTGGAGTTCAGTACCTCGATCCAGCCTTCCGAGACAAGGACACTGACCCTCTACGATGCCAACAACAAGCGTTCGCCTGAATACACACAACTGACTATAGACTTTTATCTATGAACTATCAGACCATCATCGACAAATATTACCCAGAAGAGAACGAGCTCAAGCACATCCTCTTGGTTCACAGCCGCAGCGTGGCTGACAAAGCCCTCGCCATCGTTGACAAACATCCCGAACTGAATGCCGACCGCCAGTTCGTCGAGGAAGCCGCCATGCTCCACGACATCGGCATTTTCCGATGTGACGCCCCCGGCATCCACTGCCACGGCACCGAGCCCTACATCTGCCACGGCCCCATCGGCGCTGAGCTCCTCCGTGCAGAGGGATTC
>CADCQH010000228.1 GCA_902803605.1 uncultured Bacteroidales bacterium
CGCAATGCGGGAGAGTAGGTCGCCGCCTTCTTGAGAGGAGAGACGCTTCCAGGAGAAATCCTGAGAGTGTCTCTCTTTTTTTGTGTATCAGGTGGTAAAAGTTGGAGGTTAGGAATGGGGAGTTAAGAGTTTTTTTGTACCTTTGCACAGAATTTGAAATGTATATGCAGATAACAGTAAAGGCACCAAGGAATTTGAGAGGGCGTGTTGTGCTCCCCTCGTCAAAAAGCATCAGTAACCGAGCATTGGCCATCAGTGCATTGGCTGGTAGTGGCATGGCTGTGGAGAACGTGAGTGACTGTGATGATACACGGGTGATGCAGGCATGGTTAAGGCAACGTCCTGCCCTCATTGATATAGGTGCGGCAGGTACGGCCATGCGTTTCTCAACAGCCTTGCTGGCAGTGAGTGAGGGCGCTCATGTCATCACTGGAAGTGAGCGTATGAAGAATCGTCCCATCAGCGTTTTGGTGGATGCCTTACGGCAGTTGGGTGCGGAAATCACGTATGTGGAGAAAGAAGGTTTCCCACCTCTGAATATTGTCGGTAATCCCCAGTTAGGGGGTGGAAAGGTGCAGTTGTCGGGTAGCGTCAGCTCACAATATATCTCTGCTTTGCTGATGATTGGTCCTATGTTGAAAAATGGGCTGATTCTGAACCTGATAGATGAAATAGTGAGTCGTCCATATATTGATATGACCATCGCTGTGATGCAAAGTTACGGAGCAAAAGTGGGGTGGAAAAATACACACACGATTGTGGTGGAACCAACACCTTATCAGCCATCTTCTTATGTAGTGGAAAGCGATTGGAGCGCAGCGAGTTATTGGTATGAGATGGTGGCACTGAGTTCAGATGCTGATGCCGAGATTTTGTTACCGGGTTTGTTTGCGCAGAGCTTACAAGGTGACTGTCGGGGTGCGGCAATTTTTGAACAGTTGGGCGTCGGGACTGAACATCGGGGTGACGAGGTGGTGTTACGAAAAAATGGAAAGAAGATGGAGCGACTGGATGTGGACTTTGTCGAGATGCCGGATTTGGCCCAAACATTTGTGGTGATTTGTTGCTTGTTGGATGTACCGTTTCATTTTACTGGCTTGCAAAGTCTCAAGATAAAAGAGACTGACCGTATTGAAGCATTGAAGAAGGAACTGTTGAAACTTGGATTCGAGATAGAAGATAGAAATGACAGTGAACTATTGTGGGATGGAGTGAGGAAGGTGAATGCAGTTCCTGTTCAAGATATTGCCATTGATACCTATGAAGACCATCGTATGGCGATGGCTTTCGCTCCTGTTGCATTGAAGAACGGGTCTATTTGTATCAATAATCCTCAGGTGGTGTCTAAATCATATCCTCGGTATTGGGAGGATTTGAAAACTGTGGGTTTTGAAATAGAAGAATTATGACTTATCTGATTATTGCGCTTGTTATTTTAGGGGTTGTCGCCTTTGTGGCTGGTTTCTTTCGTGAGAAGAAGTTGAAACGGCAGTTATCAAGGGGCGAGATTTCTGATTTGCCCAGCATCAAGCAGGTTGAGGATATGGAATGTTGTGGTCAGCATGAGACTTGTGAGAAAGAGAGTCTTTTGGCTGCCATCAGCAAACAGATAGAATACTATAATGACGAGGAACTGGATCGCTTTAGAGGCAAGGAAAGTGATGCCTATTCTCCCGATGAAATCGAGGAATTTCGTGAAATCCTCTATACAATGCGTGAGGATGAAGTGGCTGGTTGGATTCGCTCGTTGCAGTTGCGTGCTGTAGAGTTGCCGGATGATTTGAAGGATGAAGTGTTTATGATTGTGGGAGAGAGAAGAGGGAGCGTTAGACAATAAGAGACATTCATTTTCGTTACTTATTATAGTAAGGGTTCCGCTCTTGGCTCGTGGTGAAGCGATTAGAAGGCATCTTGAAGCGTTTGAATTACATATTGTTTAGTTGTGCGGTATCACTGGCGCTGTTGGTGGCGTGTTCTACGGAGAAGAATACGCCAATGTCTCGTAGTGTGCATGCCTTCAAAGCAAGGTATAATACCTATTTCAATGGACATGAGGCTTATAAGGAGGGACGGCAACTGCAAGAGGACGGCAATAAGGATAATTTCACGGAATTGATACCCCTGTATGTGACGGGTAATAAGGCGACGGTGAAGATTGGTTCCAGTAATTTTGACCGCGCAGTGGAGAAGAGCCAAAAGGCCATCAAGACCCACAGTATTGTGAAGCGTCCAGAGTGGAACAAAAGCCGTCCGAAGACAGCGAAAGAAAAGATATGGCTGAGCCAGAAGGAGTATAATCCATTCTTGTGGCGGGCATGGTTCCTGATGGGTGAGGCACAGTTCAGAAAAGGCGAATACATGGAGGCGGCATCGACGTTCGCCTATATTCAGCGTTTGTATTTCTCAAAACCCAATCTTGTGGCGCGTGCCCGACTGTTGGAGGCTCGTTGCTATGCAGAGATGGAGTGGTTCTACGATGCAGAGAATCTCATCACAGAGGCTCAGCGTGACAGTTTCCCGACAAAATTGGAACCGCTGAAAGCGTCCGTGCTGGGTGACATCCAATTGAGACAGAAACAATATCCTGAGGCGATACTCAATATTGAGAAAGCATTGAAAGACGAGCATCGCCGACTGCCCAAGGCGAGAATATACCTGCTTTTGGGACAGCTTTACCATCGCATAGGCCATGACCCTGAGGCTTACCGATATTTCAAGAAGGTCATCCGCAAGAATCCCCCCTACGAGTTGGAGTTCAATGCCCGTATTCTGATGAGTGAGGCGTTGTCAAAGAATCAGTCGAAACAGATGATTCGCAAGTTAAAGTCGATGGCCAAGAATCCAAAGAACAAGGACTATCTGGATCAGGTGTACTATGCCATTGGTAACATCTATCTGTCGAAAGGTGATACAACCCATGCCATCTGGGCATACAAGGACGGTGTGGAGAAAGGCACACGTAACGGCATCGAGAAAGGCGTTGTGTTGCTGCATTTAGGTCAGTTGTATTGGGATCGGGAGAAATTCGTCGATGCTCAGAAGTGCTATTCTCAGGCATTCGGTCTGCTGGATAAAGACCACGACAGTTATAAGGAGGTGGACGAGCGCAGTAAGATACTCGATGAATTGCTGCCTTTCGCCTCTGCGGTGGAATTGCAGGACAGCCTTCAGATGATGGCAAGTCTTGACTCAGTCACCCGTATGGAGAAAATCAAGAAGACCATTGAGGAACTGAAGAAAAAGGAGAAAGAGGAAGAGAAGAAGGCAGCGGAAGCAGCATCGAATAATAATGCAGGAGCCAATCGTGGACAGGGACGACCTGGCACGGCGGGTAATCAGGGTGTGGGCAACCGCAATCAGCAGCCGACGGCCGTGTGGTATTTCTACAATCCAACAGCGGTGTCGGCAGGTAAGAGTGAGTTTGAAAAGAAGTGGGGAAAGCGTGAACTGGCTGATGATTGGCGACGCAACAACAAGACCGTGCTCAACGATTTCAACGAGGAAGAACTCTCCGACAGTCTGGTGGCATTGCAAGACAGCATCGCTGCGGTTGAGGACAGCATCTTCCAAGCCAACAAGGGAAAGAAACAGACGAAGGCGGAGAAGGATTCCATTAAAGCCGAAGAGTATGCCAACGACCCTCATCGACCTGAATATTACTTGAAGGATATTCCCTTCACGGAAGAGCAGATGGCCGCATCCAATGCAGCACTGGTCGAGGGGCTTTATGGTTCTGCCATCATCTACAAAGACCGGATGGACAACTTCCCGTTGGCAGAGCGGACATTCCAGCGCATCCTGCTTGACTTCCCCGATTTCCAACAAATGGACGAAGTCTATTACAATATGTTCCAGCTCTATTCCAGGATGGGGCGTCAGGGTGATGCCGACGACTATAAGCAACGGCTCATTGCCGAATATCCTGAGAACGAGCACGGAAAGCTCATTGCTGATCCCAACTTTGAGTTCAAGGGACGCTATGGCAAGCAGGTGGAAGATTCTATTTATCAGGAAACCTACGATGCCTTCAAGTTCAGCGACTACCAAACCGTCATTAACAACAGCCAGGAAATGGAACGCGAGTATCCTGATGGTGCCAACCGTGCCCGTTTCATGTTCCTCGAGGCTTTGAGCCGATTGGAGATGGGCGACCGTGAGAACTTCTTGACAGACCTGCGGACGATTGTGGAGAAATATCCTCAGTCAAGTGTCAGCGAGTTGGCGGGACTTTACGTCAAGGGTCTCAAGGAAGGAAGATTGCTTCAGGGAGGCAAGTTCGAGATGGGCAGCATTTGGGAGCGTCGCCGCGGACTATTTGACGAGGCCGACTCTTTGGCCAATGACACCACATTCTCATCAGAAAAGAACACCAACTTTGTCTTCGTTATCGCCTATGAACGTGATGCTATCGACGAGAACCAGCTTCTTTATGAGGTGGCACGCTACAACTTTACAGCCTTTACTGTCCGCAATTTCGACATCTCGACGGAGCGCGGAGATGGTATTGACATGATGCAGGTGCGTACTTTCCTCAACTACGACGAAGCCTACATATACCTCCATCGTCTCCTCAACAATCCCGATATGGCTTATAAACTTCAGGGTCTTAAGTGCTTTATCATCAGCGAAGAGAACCTTCGAAAACTGATGAAGGGACTCAGTTTTGCAGACTACTTTGATTTCTATGATGAGCATTTTGACCGTGTTGGCTCCCTGCGCATCAGCGATGATGAACCCACCAGTCTTGACGAACCCACCGAACTGCCTGAGCCCATTGACGAAGACGAACTTGACGAAGACGAGGACTGGGAGGATGACAACTACATTTTCTGACCCCAATAATTAGTATTGCTAAATATCAGGACACTATGAACGGAACATTGCTGTGGGTGGATGACGAGATAGAATTGCTGAAGGCATACGTTATCTTCCTGGAAAAGAAAGAGTATGAGGTCGTGACGGCAACGAACGGCCAGGATGCCCTTGACCTATGCAGGGAACGGTCGTTCGACCTGGTCTTTCTGGATGAGAACATGCCTGGTCTGAGCGGTTTGGAGACTCTGTCGAGGATGAAGGAGATTAGCCCGACGACACCGATTGTGATGGTGACGAAGAGCGAGGAGGAGAACATTATGGATCAGGCGATAGGTTCGAAGATAGCCGACTATCTTATCAAGCCTGTCAACCCCAACCAAATCTATTTGACGCTGAAGAAGCATCTGCACAAGCGGGAGATTGAGGCAGAGGTGACCAATACGGGCTATCAGCAGATGTTCTCGAAAATAGGCATGCAAATCAATGACTCGTATACGCTGGATGACTGGAAAGAGGTGTACAAACGGCTCGTGTTCTGGGAACTGGAACTGTCAGACACGGGAAGCGAAATGTCGGAGATGCTTCGGATGCAGAAGGCTGAAGCGAATGGGGAGTTTGCAAAGTTTGTGAAGAAGAACTACCTGCGCTGGGTGCAGTCACCAGAGGATAGACCCCTTATGTCGCCTGACATCTTTAAGCGGATGGTCTTCCCCTTACTGAATGAAGGCGAGAAGGTCTTTCTCGTTGTTTTTGACAATTTCCGCTATGACCAGTGGCGAGAAATCTCGAAGGAACTGGCTGATGACTTCACGTTTGACGAGCAGATGTGCCTGAGCATTTTGCCAACTGCTACGCAGTATGCCCGCAATGCCATTTTCTCGGGTCTGATGCCGATGCAGATTGCAGAGATGTTTCCTAGCCTTTGGGTGGACGAAGATGAGGAAGAAGGGAAGAACCTGAATGAGGAACCGCTCATCCGTACGCAGTTCGAGCGTTACCGTCGCAAGAACACCTTCTCTTACTCAAAGTTGAATAGTTCTGCCGATTCCGAACGGCTTGTCGAGCGTTTCCGTAACCTGATGGGCAACGACCTCAATGTGCTCGTCATCAACTTTATAGATATGCTGAGTCATGCCCGCACAGAGTCTCGGATGGTGCGTGAACTCGCCAGCGACGAACGAGCCTACCGCAGCATCACCGCCTCGTGGTTCCACAATTCGCCCGTCCGTGATCTGTTCAAGGAGCTGGCCAAGACCGATGCCCATATCATCGTGACCACCGACCACGGTTCCATTCGTGTGAACAATCCCATCAAGGTTATCGGTGACAAAAACACCAATACCAATCTCCGTTACAAGCTGGGCAAAAATCTCAGTTACAACCCCAAGCAGGTCTTTGAGCTGAAGGCTCCCAAGGCGGCCTCGCTTCCGTCGCCCAATATCAGTACGACTTATATCTTTGCCCAGAATGACGACTTTTTCGCCTATCCCAATAATTACAACTATTACGTCAACTACTACAAGAACACCTTCCAGCATGGTGGCATATCATTGGAAGAGATGCTTGTGCCGCTTGTGACGATGAAGAGTAAGAGGAGGGGATAGGTCAGGGTGTCAGCAGATGGAATGATAAATGACAAATTGAGTCAAAAAACAGGGAAAAGCCTTTGAGTCATACGACTTTAAGGCTTTTCTTTGTTGTTGTTCCGTGAAAAAGTCGTACCTTTGTGCCCGATTTTTGAATTTCGAATAGACGAATCTATGAAGGTATTGAAGTTTGGCGGAACATCCGTAGGTTCCGTGGAGAGCATTCTCAACTTGAAAAAGATAGTGGAAGGGCAGAAAGAGCCTGTTGTCGTGATCGTGTCTGCTTTGGGCGGCATCACGGACAAACTCATCGGCACATCCAAGTTGGCAGTGGCCGGTGATTCGGCCTATCTGACTGCATACGAGGAAATGGTGGAGCGTCATCACCAGATGATTGACGCTATTATCACAGACACAACGAAAAAGACGACACTTTTGGCCACCGTGGACGAACTGTTGGGACAGCTGAAGAGCATCTATCAAGGTGTGTATCTGATTGGCGACTTGAGCGAGAAGACGAGCAACGTGATTGTGTCGTACGGCGAGCGCATCAGCAGCAACATCGTGGCTACACTGATTGAGAATGCCAAATGGTACAATTCTTTGGAGTTCATCAAAACAAAGCATAAG
>CADCQH010000229.1 GCA_902803605.1 uncultured Bacteroidales bacterium
CAGGAACCTCAAAATTTCGTCAACATTCTGCGGCCGTCTCTTCCGGTTGGGCGTCATTAGCCAACGGATCAGTCGCTGGGTGCGTTCGGATATCGTCAACGGGAAACTGAAGGCTTCGTCTGGTTCCTCGCTGATTTCAGACGGAGACGGCAGTTGTTGCAAAGTCAATAATCGGTAGAGCGTGGCACCAAGGGCATAGTAGTCCGTCCAAGGTCCCATGCGATCGTAGTTTTGTTCTATCTGTTCGCTCGGTGCATAGCCTGCCGTATAGCTCATGCCCGTGGAGGTGGAAAGGGTATGGCTCTCCTCTGCTGACAACTGCTTGCTGGCTCCGAAGTCAATCAAGTAGGCACAACCCTTGCCGTCAACCATGATGTTGGCGGGCTTGATATCGAGGTGCAGTAATTGAGGACTTAGCCCGTGTACAACCGACAACGCATCCAGCACCTGGCGCAAGATGACGAGGGCCTCATCTTCCGGGAGCGGCTTGCCAGTGCGCTTCAGGCGGTCGGACAGTGACTCGCCATCGATGTAGTCCATCACGTAGTACACCGTGCCGCGCTCCTCGAACAGGTCGTGCACTCGCACGATGTGCGGATTGTGCAACTGCCTCAGGCGGCGGGCCTCCTTCTTCAGCTTCTCCTTCTGGCTCTCGAAAGTAGCCCTGTTGTCGGGCACACTCACCGTCACCGTCTCACCATCACGAAGGTTCACGCCCTTCATGAAGAACTCCTTCAGGGCATACGTCTCGTCGAAGCTCACGTTCTCCACCACGTAGGTGTTGCCGAAGCCGCCGCTCGACAGCTGCCTCGTTATCTTGTAGGTACCGCCATGCAGCAACGTACCGACGGGAAGCATGTTTTCGTTTGTCATAACTGTATAATTATCTCTTTCTCTTATTTCTCACATTTTCGGAAAAACTATAGGAAGAACCCCTCGTATTCAATTGGGAGAAGTTACTGTTCAGTGGTTCCGTCCACCTAATAAAGTGTCGCAGTTCCCGTCTTAAATGATTGAATCATCTTGGAAAAGGGATTTACAAACAGAACTTCATCATGAATTGTCTACCTAAGACTATGATATCCTGATCTTGCAATGGCTCGAATTGGTTCACACTTGTGATGGGAAAATCTATTCCTTCCCGTATGATTTTCGTACCATATCTGCACCCCTTAAGGGACGCATGGAGGCAGAAGCAGCCGTTAACAACCCTAATGTCAGCATGTGTCCTACTCACATGTTGGTTGATCTCCATCTGCAGAGCATCGGTCTCTTGCTCATTGATGGCAATATAGTTTTCACGGTACGAACCATCCAATGGCGGTATGATGTATGTGCCGATGTTGTAGATGGCTTTCTCCTTGAATTCCAATCGGTAAGACTCTTGGTGCATGGTACCCTTACCGGGAATCTGACAGACGGTGGCATGGCTGAAGATTACTTTCTCACAGATGATTTCATCTGGCTTGATGACAACGGCTTGACTTGTCTCTGGCAATCCGGATGAAATTTCCATTGTCAAGTCTGCCAACCGTTTATAGCCATCGTTCTCCAACTCTAATTTCACTTTGTCAATCATGTCTTCAGTTGTATAGGCATAATCGAAAAGACTGTCATAGAAATCATCAACAACCCAAAAACGAAGACATCGCACTTTTGAAGGTATGGAAATCTCAGAAAGTTTTTTCACAATGATGTCTATGCATTCATTTCTAAGAACGACTGGATTTTTCATTTCTTTTTATTTAATGTTTTAACATGTTCATTACTACATTGACAAGCAAAGAGAAGCCACCAATGGCAAGGTAAATGGCAAAATCAGTATTGTGTGGTTTAAGAACCAGATACACAGAAACACTCACCACAATAAAGGTGACAAGTAAGACGATGGAAATCAGCTTGAAAAACATTCCACCCTGTTCTTTCGGATGGGAAAACATATAGATTGCAACACCCGCCAGGCCAAGAAATAAAAGAGATGGCAATAATTGGTCAAATGTATAGCATTTGTAAGCAAGTAACAGATTGCCCGTTAAAACCAAAGCCATAATAAACCCGATCCATTGCTTGCCTCGTTCTTGCTGGACGACAGGCTCAAAACCTCCACGATCAGTGATTTTCCTTTGGAGTTCTTCATTTTCCCTCTTCAAATCGTCATACTTAACCTGTAATTGCTCAAAATCATTCTGATTTACTGTCAACTCACTGCGAGGTGCTTCCATTTCTTTCTGAATGTGAATACCATCCTCCTGTATTTCTGTATATTTTTTTTTCATGTACTTTTCGGATTGGAGCCTGAAGTCTTCCAATAACTCCTTGGCATCTGCATATCGATCGTAAGGATTCCTTTGCAGGCACTTTCTCAGAATGCCACATATCCATTCAGGTGTATCAGGCCTCTTCTCTTTCAACCTGTCAATCAACTCATCCGCATTGACATTCAAATGACTCATATAGACACGATGCCTTTCCGCATCGTTCTCTTTTCTCATGAAAAATGGAGGATGTCCACTAATGACTTCATAAATCATGATGCCCATGCTATAAACATCTTCCTGTGGGAGGATTAACCTATTGGACTCATTGACACCATCAAGAACCCTCGAACTTTTCTCTGGTGACACGTACTCGCAAGCCCCGTTTTTCCGCTGGCTGCTTCTTATCCCAGCTGTGGATTGGTTCTGGATAC
>CADCQH010000230.1 GCA_902803605.1 uncultured Bacteroidales bacterium
AGTCAGGTACTGCAAAGAGGTGGTACTGTTGTTGTTGTGAGGTCCTCCACTCCAGAATGTTTCTTCATTCAGTTGGATTTCCTCAGTCTCGGTACCGCCATACACCATGGCACCCATGCGTGAGTTGCCCAAAGGAAGAGCCTCGAGCCACACGGTGGCAGGGCGGTCATACCACAACCGCTGGTCGTTGTCTGGTTGTACACTTGCTTTCGCAAAAAGCGAGAAATTCGCAAACAGGAAGGTCATCAAGACCCATTTCCCAAAATGATTAGTCTTCATGTTTATGTTATTTATATGTTATTTTCTGTACGATTTGTCCTGGGTCACCGATGATGAGCGACAAGGTGTGACGTTTCACATTGCGGTCAACTGGCAAGGTCACCACAAAATCCCTTCTGTTCTCCAGCACCTGCAGTTTCCAACTCCACCCCCACTCTTCAAAACGATTCTCACACACCACAGGCTGACATCCATCAACACTTACACCCAAGCGGTTACTACGGTCGGAGGCGATGGGCCAGAAAGGAACGACTGAAACACAAAGGGTGAGAGAATCTGCATCAACAGGATGGTCTAATGTCAGGTCGATATGTGATGAAGCAAGGCTGGACGGGTTCTGCACCTTATCTAAAGGTTCGCCTAACTGAAGGGAAAGCCAATCGGTTCCGATGCCTTCGATGAGTCGGAACGGTGCCTTGACCTTCGCCCTACTCAGATCCAGTTGGTGGGGATATTCTATTCTTTCCTGACGTTTAGGCAGCCGATATGCTGTTGTCGGAGTCTTCACCAATTCAGGCATTCCTTGGTATTTGGCACAATAGCCTGGTGGAATCTCAGAAATCATCTGATTCCACTTACCACCCAAGAGGGTATTGTATTCGTGGGTCAAAGCATTGATGCTGTCGAATGCCGCCAATGCCTCTTGTGCATCCTCCTCGCTACCCGTTTCGTGATTGCGCTGTGCCATCAGGAACTTACGGTTCATCTGATAAGCACCCTTCATCGAATAGCCCAGAATCTCAAAAAAGGCAGGCTGCAAGGCTGGTGGCAATGCCCTGTAGATGGCATCCACACGGTCGCTGATGGCTTTGTAGTCGGCCAGACGCTGTTGCGCCGTACCTGTCTCAAACGAGAAGTCCGTGTCGTGCAGTTTGTTGTTCTCTTCATTGTCCCACTCCAACTCATAGCCCATGAACTCAGGCTTGCGCTGCCAAGCCAAACGGTAGTAATGATCCAGCATCCACTGGAAGTCCTTCTCATACCGCTTGCCAAATAACGAAGCGAGCCACTTTGCCTGATACCGGTTAGGGTGAAGGTCAGCATGAGCGTTAAGGTTGAAGCCAGAGATATCCCATGCCATATCGAAGAACTGCTGCATCTCCATCTCCATCGGCTTGATGTCGCCTACGTTCAAGAGCCAATAGCGGTTAGCACCAGCATCATACGCCTTTTTCAGTTCTTCATACATCAGTACTGGAGCTGTTGTGGCAATCCATATATTGTCATGGGGAGTGCCCAAATAACTCAAGTGATAATATACGCCACTGCCACCCTGTCGCTGACGTTCCACCTCATTGGACACACGTTTCATATAGCCATAATTGTCATCAGGCCACACCAACGTGATGTCCTCTGGCACACGAAGTCCCGCATCATAGGTGTCAAGGGTTTCCTTATAAGGGACAAATATCTGCGGAATCCGCGCAGCGCTTTTCTTCTTATGCGTCTCTAAGATTTGGCGTTGGTCTTCCATCACCTGCTCCAAGGTACGAGCCCTCACTTTGGGGTCTGTGGAGCCCTTCATCGCCTCATCGTGCAGTCCACGCATACCCATTGTGTAGATGTTGTCGTACTGTGCCGTTTCACGGATGCGGTCATCCAACTTCTTCCAGATGGTTGCCTTGTTCGTCAGGTAGTTCCACTCACCATCCAGTTCCTTGTTCCATTCGGATGGAGCAGCATTATTGAAGAGCAAGGGTTCACAGTGGCTGGTGGTAATCATGATGCCCCACTCTGCCGCCTTCACTTGACTTTCAGGATGGCTGTAGAAGGCACCCGTACAATCGTGCATGGCTGGAGCCAACATGTTGCCCTTCAGACGTAATATCAGTTCACACACCTTGTCATAGGTCTTGGGACCAATATCACCTAAATCCTTCTCAAAATTCTCTGCCGCCCATGTCTTTAGGCCCCAGTCCTCATCGTTGATGAATATGCCTCGATACTTCACCGTCGGTTCTTTCGACGTATAATTCTCCTGATATTCCAACGACGTCTTCTTCTGCACTGGCACATCGGCGAACCAATACCACGGACTCACACCTATCCGCTCACTCACATGCAAGGCTCCGTAGGCAGCACCACGAGGGTCGCTCCCCACGATATAAAGACACTGGCCCTTCGTCACAATCTTGAAGCGTTCCCACCCACCACGGATGTCGTTCACATCCACACCAGACGAAGCTGGCAGATGCTCCACGGTAGCAATGAGGATGGTGGAATGCTGAGGGTTGAGAGTGAAGGGCTGAGAGCTGAGAATGGAAGGGGAGGAACCGCTTTGTACAGGCTTGACGCCTGTCACCCGTTCTATATCCTCACCCAGGACTACACCGATTTTTTTGACCAATCCTGCTTCCTCTTCAGCGACAACAATGCGGCACTGCTTCAAATCGACTGCACCAGCCGATAAAAAGCAGCAGAAAATGCCCCAAAGCAGGAAACAGATTGTTTTCATTTTTGTCGATTCTTATTGGTTTTGATGCAGGTGTGCCCAATCGTTTGCAAAATTACACATTTCTTTTCAAAGCAGCCACATACTTTCGTATCTTTTATTTCAAACTTTGTAACATTTCATGGGCATCCCGTATCAAATCATCTGATATACACCTTTTTGCCATTATGAATATAGACTCCTTGCGTAGGAGATTCCACTTCCTG
>CADCQH010000231.1 GCA_902803605.1 uncultured Bacteroidales bacterium
AATTCCAATTTAGCTTATAGTTATGACAGAATTTGAAAAGATGCGCCGTGAAGAGTTCTATGACTTTACAAGCGAGGAATGTTTGGCAAGTTACTATAAAGCCAAGCATATTTGTGCGAAACTACAGTCCATGACCACAGAAGACGATGATTACAGGAAGACGATAGAAGAATTGATTCCTGGCATTCCTGAATCATCAACGGTAGCACCACCTTTTCATTGCGACCATGGACATGGCATAAAATTTGGGGAGAATGTATTTGTCAACTACAACGGTACCATGCTTGACGGAGGCATTATCACCATCGGTTCCAACACTCAGATTGGTCCGAACTGCCAGTTCCTGACTCCGAACCATCCCATTGACCATGTAGAACGTCGCAAACCCATAGAGCGATGCTCTCCGATAACCATTGGCGAAGACTGTTGGCTGGGAGGAGGTGTGACGGTCTGTCCTGGAGTGACGATTGGTGACCGTTGCATCATCGGAGCTGGAAGTGTAGTGGTTAAGGATATTCCTTCTGATTCAATGGCAGTAGGCAATCCCTGCAGAGTCATCCGCAAGACAAATCAAAACTTGGCATGACCTACCAAATGATGTATCATGTCGATCATGGTTGGACTCTGAAACAAACATACAAAGGATAAAAGATAAATGAATAAAGTGAAAATCACAGCCCTACGCCAAACGGTCTATCCCGATTTGATGGCTAAATACGAGAACCCCATTGAACATACATGTGATGTTGAGGAAGGGCAGCAGTGGATTTCCATCAATGGTAAACGTCCAGGTGGTATGTGTCCGTCGGCATGGGAATCCATGCGTGAGTTCGTTGAATCACTTGCAAAAGGTGAGGGTAATTTCTATGATGGATGGATGAAGAATCCCATGAGTGCAATGATTAGTTGCAACGATGGTTTCCGTCCGTTCAGTTTCTATATTGAGGTAATCAAGTAAGCTCATACGAGAGGAATCATGAAATTGACATAAATATTCCATAGCGGTTTTGTGCTTGAAGATGTCCCATTTTTGTTGATCCATGATCTAATCGTTTATGTAGTTCTTCGTACTCATGTCGTAGTATAGTGCCTCCAACTCTGAAAGGGTCATGTTTCCAACGGCATGTTCAATCTTTCGTATCAGTTCATCGCGCCGATACTCCTCTGACTGTTCGAATCTTTCCGTGTATCCCATATCGATAATTCCTTACAATACTATATATTCCTTTGGTTTGAAATTGTCCTCCATGCACCATGCATGTGCCTTCCCATGCTGCATACGGAACACCTTCAAGAACCCGAAGAACGCTTCGTCGCCCTGCTTCTCTCTCCAAGGCTGCAAGAATTTGCGTGAAGGGTGGTTGATGATTTCTTCTTTCAGTGCCATATCTTCCACGAGTTCAAACCGGCCTTCCACTCTCACCTGATATTTGCCGCATGAGAAGCACACCTCTGCTCGAGGGTCATTTATCAGTTGGCGGTATAAATCCTTCGTCACTCCAGTATGGAAAACGATGCCGTCAGCATCCGCTTTATACATCAGGATACCCCGTACATGAGGCTGCCCATTCTCATTCGTTGCAACGTACATCACAGGATGCTCGTTCATCATCTTAAAAAGTTCTTCCTTTGTCATAATTTTTGTTTATTCGCCGTTGTTACAGGTGTATTGTTTGTATTTGATAACACAACTTTCATGAATTTGGGTACAAATATCGTAATAATTTCCTGATTATTCTTAACTTTGTATTTGAAAAGTGATAAAATAGTAAAAAGTATTCTGATTGTATTGGTTATGAAGTGGACGGTACTTGTTGATAATCGCACGAATGACTCAGCATTGGCAACTGAGCATGGCCTATCAATTCTATTAGAGACGGAGGAACATCGTATCTTGCTCGATACGGGAGCCAGCGATATGTTTATCCGTAATGCGGAATGCTTGGGTGTTGACCTCAGCACCGTTGACCACGTGTTTATCTCGCATGGACATAGCGACCATGCAGGAGGCTTGCCTTATTTCCTGGAGATTAACAAGACGGCAAAGATGGTCGTATCTCCAGATGCCATCAGTGGAAAGTTTTATTCAAAACACCATTATCCCCATAGCATCACAGCGGAATGGCCAGTGGTGGATAGTGGCAGACTGTTGTTGGTCAATGAGACCCGTACTATAGCCAATGGCATCCATGTCATCGCTCATATTCCAAAGACTCATCCCATATCAAAAGCTAATCAGAATCTTTTTGTGCTGAATGCCAATGGTGATTTCATCCATGATGATTTCCGTCACGAATTGGCTTTGTATGTGGACGGACTGTTGTTTACAGGCTGCGCCCATAGTGGCTTGGAGAACATCCTTGCTGCATGTCCCTATCCAGTGAAGATGGTTGTGGGAGGCTTCCATCTGCTCGACGGTTATGAAACGCAAGAGGAACTGCTTGCCCTTGCACACAGACTGAGCATTTACTATCCGCACACCCAATTCTATACCAGCCATTGCACAGGCGACTCGGTGTTTATGACCATGCAAAGTGTAATGACTGACCAGATGCATGCTTTTTCTTGCGGGACAATAGTCGAATTTGGGAGATAAACAATGATGGTCAATGTTTTTTCGGTATGATGATGTGTTATTAAAATGATAGAACCATAAGATATCTTGGGCGATTTATTGATTGGTTTGTATTTTTGTGTAACTTTGTACTCGTTTATGAAATATAACATTTGTTTAGGCGTTTATAAAATGGCAGGAATGCCTTTTCCTGATTTCACTTGACAGTTTAGGGTTTCGGTGGCTTGGAATTTCCAAAACCCTGTGCCCGTCTCTGGGTCAAACTGCCGTCCTATGGCTCCTCCAACTGTAGGTCTAAGTTCTATTTCTGCCGTATAGAGTACCGTTGTTGATTTCAGATGTCCCCCCGCTATTCCGTGCTGGCCATCCCTCTTGTAGGAGAACAAGGCATGAGTGTGGTGATAAAGTTGTCCGTCATCACCAGAGACCACGTTGCCATTCATGGACACCAGTTCCAGCATCCCCTCAAGCTTCTCATTCTCAAAGCAGCCAGTCTCAGGAATGAACACTTGCAGGTCGGCACTCTTGCAGCCACCAATACCAGAAAACACTGCTGATGGGATAGATTCCTTACGGCAGACATCAAGGATGTTCGCTATCACCTCATCGTCACGATCCATCCTGATGTAGTATATGTCACCAATCTTTTTGTACTCCATTATCTCATCGTTTATGTGGTTTTGTCGTGTTTGACGACAAACTTTCATGAATTTGGGTACAAATATCGTATTTATTCCCTGATTATTCTTAACTTTGTACTCTAAAATGTAATAAAATTATGAAAAGTTCACTGATTGTATTGGCAGTGTCATTTCTGTTGACATGTGCCACCTCTTGTAACAATGGAAATAGTACGAACACGTCAACTGAACCTGAAGAGGTGAAGGAAGAACAAAAAATGGAAGAAGCCTCGGCTGTCGGAGAGGATGGGGCGAAGGTCGTGGATGCCGTGGAGGATGATAAGGTCATCCGAGACTTCATCATCAACATGTACGATAATGATCTTTATTTAGAAACGGACTTCCTTGAGGCACATTGCTCCAAGGCCCTTCTGCAATATCTCAGAGACCAATATGAGTATGATGGTGAAGGTTATGCTGTTTGGCTTTTCCGCACAGGAGCACAAGACGGCAAACCAGGAGCAGAGGGCGTCGGGTCAAAAGTTCTTACTATTACCAAAGACAGCGAAGGATGGTATCACTACACGTTTACTGACGGCGGTTGGCACGGTGAGAACAAGATTAAGCTTCATATGGAGAACGACAAGGTGGTGATGGACGACTTGAAGAGTGTCTATGATGAGGCTGCGGAACAATATAATTAAAGTACTCAATTTTTATGAAAGTATTATTGTTAAACGGAAGCGCCAATGAGAAGGGCAATACATTCACGGCTCTCTCAGAAATAGTCCGTCAACTTGAAAAGAATGGTGTCGAGACTGAAATCATGCAGCTTGGCAAGAAGCCCGTTCGTGGTTGTATAGCCTGCGGACAGTGTCGTGCAAAGCAACTGGGACACTGTGTCTTCGATGACGACATCTGCAACCGTATTGTTGAAAAACTCAATGATGCCGATGCGCTCATCGTGGGTTCACCCGTCTATTACGGCCAGCCCAATGGTGCAGTGATGGCTGTCCTGCAACGTGCTTTCTTCTCAGGCGCAGACGTGCAGAACAAGCCTGCTGCTGCTGTGACCATCTGCCGTCGAGGTGGTGCTACGGCTGCCTACCAGACGCTGAACATGATTTTTGAGATGATGAACATGCCTGTTGTGACCTCGCAGTATTGGAACATCGCCTATGGCTTGGCACCAGGGGATGCTGCACAGGATACAGAGGGAATGCAGACCATGCGGACGTTGGCAGACAATATGGCTTGGCTGTTGAAGAAAATCCATGCCGACGGCAGCCCCGATTACCCTGAGCGCGAAGAGTGGCAGGGCATGAATTTTATCAGATAAGAGTCTTTCCAAGCAGATGATTGACTCTACAAATACATACGCCTTATTCTTCGATATTGATGGAACGCTTGTGAGTTTCAACACTCATGAGATTCCACCTTCCACCATTTCTGCCCTGACCCAAGCGAAGGCCAATGGGTCGAGGGTATATATTGCAACGGGGCGTCCTCCGCTTATCATCACGAATCTGAAAGCCATTGAACATCTTATCGACGGCTATGTCACCACAAACGGAGCCTTGTGCTATGTGGGTGACGAGCTGATTTGCTGCCAACCCATCCCCATGCAGGATGTGTTGACTTGCGTGGAAGATTCCCAAGCAATGGGCTATAGCCTTATTGTCGTAGGCCGTAAGGATGTGGCTGTGCTTGACCCGACAGGGGATGTAGAGCGCATCTTTCACCAGATGCTGGCAGTCAATGAATTTGCCAAAGCCGTGCCGTTGGAAGAAGTCCTACAGCAAGACATCCTCCAGCTGACGCCATTCTTCCAATCCGATTATGAGCAGGAACTGATGGCTCGTATTCCGCAGTGCGTGTCAGGACGGTGGCATCCGGATTTTACGGACATAACCGCCAATGGTGCCGACAAGGGTAAGGGCATCCTTGCGATGGCTCGTTATGAAGGCTTTGACCCCCATCGAACCATCGCCTTTGGAGATGGCGGCAACGACACCTCGATGATTCTTCAGGCAGGCATCGGCATTGCGATGGGCAACGCCATTGAGGAACTGAAAGAACAGGCAGATTATGTCACCACTACGGTTGACGATGACGGCATTCTCAATGCCTTAAGACATTTCAACGTGATATGATGAAGACAACAGGAGAAATTGAAGCCATACGGTAATATGACGGTAATGCGACTCATACTCATCTATCTTGTAGCCATCAACGTGGTCACGTTTTTCTTGTATGGCATCGACAAGTGGAAGGCGAAGCGCTCCAAGTGGCGCATCCCTGAAGCGACGCTGTTAGGCTTGGCTGTCATAGGGGGTAGTGTGGGGGCATGGTTGGGCATGAAGGTATGGCACCACAAGACGATGCACAAGAAGTTCAAGTATGGCATTCCGCTGATACTGGTTGCTCAGATTGTACTCGTTCTGTTGACTTCGTGCAGAACCAGACAGGTCGTGGAATTGTCCGAACCCATTCAGGGACACTGGCTGGAACAGGAACATTCACCAGACGTGTTCCTTGTGATGTTTGATGAGAAAGTGGGTAAGGAACCTTTACTGAAAGCCGTCAAGGAATACGGATGCGAGGTTGTCTATGATTACGGCAGTATCAACGGAATGGCATTGAAGAAGCCTGCATCCAAGTCGCTTGAAGAGACGATGCAGTATTTCAAGGGCGTTAGGGGAGTCCTGACCGTGGAATACAATCACATCATTAGACTTACAGACCCCGTAAAGCCAAGATTGGAAATCCAATAACCGTATGAATCCAACGGCGATCCGCCTTCTCAACCAACAGCTTATAGCCCCCAGTTCAGTACACCTGCTGAGCGAGGTTTCTTCTCGATGCTTATAGGATGGAGAGGATGAATTTAAGATGAAGATTGTATGGCTTTTTGTTCATTGGGGGTATTTTATGTAAAAAATTTTGGCATTGTTGAGAAAAGTTGTACCTTTGCCCCTATAAATTCATAAACAACATAAACATTTAATTTCAATACAGATGAAAAACGTATTACTCCAATTCAGATTGGTGCTTGGACTCCTCATCCTGATGGGTGCAGGAGAGGTCAAGGCACAAGAGGCTTCGTCTTCGATGGACGAAAGGTTTAATGAAAAGAAGTTGCCATACGGCTGGTTTGCCGAAGGCTGGATGGTTGACAGCACTGGCGTTGCCAAGAAAGGTTCTGCTTCTGCATCCACTGGTTTCGACATGAAGCAGATGATGGGTGGTGACAGTGAGTTCAACTACTTGATGACTCCTCCGCTGCAAGTGAAGGAGGGCGAGACGCTGGTGTTCTCGGCTGTGAAAGGCAAGGCGTCGGGCATGGGATCCATGATGGGTGGCAGCAGCGACTCCACCTTCGTGGTGGAACGCTCGGTATATGGTGAGCATAGATGGGTGAGGGTGGCTGATTTTACCAAGGAACTCGACTCTTTGTATAAGACGTTCACCGTGTCGAATACTCCTGCTGGCGAGTATCGTTTCCGTTTCAGAGCGGCTGGCAATGTGGAAATAGACAGCGTGGCAGGTTTCCAGATAGATATGGAGGCTCCAGACATCTATGTGATTCGTGACGATAAGGCTGTCAAATATATCAATTTTGGTGTGTGTGCAATGGATAGCACAACGCAATGCAAAGTCATCAATACCGCGACGGGCACTCTCCAAGTTAATATTTCCTCAGATGATGAGTCTGTCTTTGCAGTCAGCCCCAAGGAGCTTTCTATTGCTGGAGGCGATACCGTAGATGTTAGCATCACATTCCTCTATCAGGGAGGACACGTGGGAAAGAATGGCGCTCAAATCGGCTTTTCACCTGTTGATGAGCGTGTGTACGGTTCAAGTTTCATTGCTGACGCTGTTATTTCCGAACCGGATGTTTGGACAGAAACGTTCAATGCAGGTGCATTGCCCAAGGGATGGTCTGTAGAAGGCTGGAAGGTGGAAGATGGAGCCGCAACTGTGATGAAGGCTGATGACGGTATGGCTGGCATGATGGGTGGCAGCGCATCAGCATTCTACTTGGTGACACCTCCATTGACCTTCACAGGTGCTGACGAAGTGCTGGTGTTCTCTGCAAAGAATGGCAACAGCGGCGGAGGCATGATGGGCATGGGTGGAGGCGGTTCTGTCTTCACCGTTGAGAAGTCTGTGTACGGAAGCAATAAATGGGAAAAGGTGCAGGATTTTTCCAACGATGTGGATTCTCTTTATAAGGCTTTGTGGGTAGGCTACATGGAACCAGGTGAATACCGTTTCCGTTTCGTCGCATCTGACAGCATTCTCATTGATAGTGTGGCTGGCTTCCAAATTGACAACGAGGCTCCCGACCTTTATGTGACGCTCGACAATGCGGTAGTCAAGCATGTGGGTCTTGGTCTGCAGAATGCAGATGTGACCAAGACATTTAATGTGACAAATACTGGTACAGGAACACTTCATGTCAATGTCTCCTCTTCAGATGAGCGCGTGTTCGCCCTTAGTCAGACAGACTTGACCGTTGCATCTGGCGACACCGTGAAGGTGGATGTCACATTTAAGGTGGATGAAGCTCTCCTTGGCGAGAATAACGTCCTCATCACTTTTGCTCCAGCCGAGGAAGCCCTGTCTCCCCAGATGGTGACGATGCAGGCTTACAAGATGCCAACAGATGTGTGGTCTGAGAATTTCGAACCAGAATATGTGGTGGATGATGAGTCTGAACCGCAAGAACTTCCTGCAGGTTGGGAAACCACAGGATGGGCCATCACGAAACCTAACGGTGGTGGCGGCATGATGGCGATGTTCGGTATGGGCGGCAGTGATGCTCCAAAGACATGGATGGCAACTACAGAATCGGAAGACTATGAACTGATTACTCCTCGTTTGCAGGCTCAGAAAGGCGATGTGATGCATTTCTTGGCTGAGATGACAGGCGGTGGCATGGATATGATGGCGATGTTCGGCGGAGGCGGTGCAAGCAGTGGAAGTGGTCTGCTCTATGTATATTATCGTCGTGAACTTGATGAGGATTGGACACTCTATAACATTTACACTCAGACAGGCACAGTCTTCTTCAAGGCTCCATATTCGGGTGTATATCAGTTGATGTTCAAAGGACAAGCCGTTTGCCTCGACGATTTCCAAGGCTTCCATGCTCCACTTCAAGGCGTAGCTTTGATGGAAGACAACAATGAAAGCAATAACGACATGCTTGAGAAGTATGACAAACAAGTGGTCAATGTGTTCTATGACCGTGTGCTCTCTG